>NZ_JANQOP010000030.1 GCF_028285745.1 Acaryochloris sp. IP29b_bin.137
GGCAATGATAAGCTCGATGGTGGATTGGGGGCAGATACTCTCTATGGTGGCAGTGGTGCCGACACCTTCTTCATCAATACAGTGGCTGAAGGCACTGACTTTATTGGAGACTTCAACACAACAGAAGGTGATCGTATTCAAGTTGATGCCTCTGCTTTTAGTCTCGGATCCAGTGACTATAACCGGCTCTCTTTTAACGGCAACAATTTGATGGTTGACAACAATGTGATCGCCACTCTAAACGGCGTTAGCAGCCTGACTATTGACGCAACCAAGAACTCTGACGTAGTTTTAGTCTGAGCCATAATACCCAAAATTGTTCTCTGCTGATTTCGGGTTTCTTGTCTAACTGACCTAAAACATTGGATAAAACAGCCAATAGTTTAGGTCAGTTTCTGGTTTTTTTAGCAAAACCCCTGACGACAGGGTTATTTCATTCTAAAAACGTCCATTAGCATGTCAAGAGATTGCTCGTAGCGCCGTTTTGCTTAAGCCATATTCGTGAATCCATGCTCTCGATAAAGATTGAGTGGCACTGTTCATTTCAGGGTTACAGATCTTGCCCACAGTTGAGTGACGTCAAGACATTTTGAGATCTTGGGTATGGTGATCAGGGATACTCAATGAATGCCAACTTATTTCTCTGCAGACTGTCCAAAATGAATTCATCCTCCTGTGTCGCCGCTACTCTTTCTCCTTCTGAGCGCCAGGAGTTAGCCCTTCAGGTTCTGACTAAGACTGAACCCGTCACCAGCCTCGCCAAAAAGCATCAAGCCAATCGCAAGTTTCTCTACCAACAAAGCCATCGGGCAAATGACGCTTTGGAAGAAACTTTTTCGCCATCTACTGAAAAATCTGTAGCAGCTTGAAATCCTTATAGTTGCGTTGTTTTTTAAACTTATACGAACAACTTAGTGCAAGGTAAAAATGCTCGAAACGTCGCAAAATCGTTAATTGACCTTGCACATGAAAATGTTTTTATAAGCTATGACAACCATATATCAATACTTCTGACTTTTTCAGCAAGCCCTAGCTAAGCTTCATCAGCATATAGCTCGTCAACGCAGACAATTTCACTATGAAACTGCCCATGAACTCCGTCAAAAAGCTGATGTTATTTTCATCGAGAACTTGCGGGTATCGAATATGGCCCGTCGAAACAAACCTAAGCAAGATGAAGGAGGACAATATTTACCGAATGGTCAAAGTGCAAAATCAGGATTAAACAAAAGCTTTGCTGATGCTGGCATCGGTGGGTTTTTGAATGACATTCTTCCACAATTAGCTGCAAAGGCTCAGTGCAAGGTGATCAAAGTAAATTCTGCGGGTACATCCCAGCATTGTGCAATATGTCTCAATCGAGTTCCAAAGTCATTGTTTAGATCGCTGGCATGATTTTCCCCATTGCGGGGTCTCAATTCAAAGAGATCCTAATTCTAGGATCTTGATCAAGAAAGTGGGGTTGGGCGTTCGCCTCACTATAAAACGCGAAGGTCGCAAGACTGGACAAGCCAGCGCTCTAAGCGTTGCTTGAGTGCCTGGAGTACGTCACTTGGATAGGACTGAACAAAGACCTGAACTTATCTGAATAAATTGGGATTTTATCTGCTGATTGGTTTGGCGATAGTAGGGACATCAACGAAGCGACAACCCATAGACAAAGTAATTTTGATATGAAATCCGCTCTGCCGATCATGGATGAAACGGTTCAATCCGCTGAATTAATCCCTTTGCTGGGGCAGTATCAGCTTCTCCCTCAGTTGCTGAAAGAACTGATCCTTGACCAAGCCATTCAAGAGGTGCCATTAAGCCCGGAGGAAAGGGTGCAAGCCGTCGAGCAGTTCTGTCGCCAACATCAAATCGGGGATGACACCCAGCGGGAAGCTTGGTTAAAGCATTACCGCATGACACCTCAACAGATGGCAGCACAAGCCCAACGGCAGTTGAAATTGCAAAAGTTCAAGCTCCAAACCTGGAATAACCAGGTGGAGTCTGATTTTCTCCAACACAAAGGACAGTTTGATCAATATGTGTATTCGCTGATCCGAGTGGCGAGTGCTGAGGTGGCTCAGGAATTGTACTTTCGCCTGCAAGAAAGTGAACAAGCATTTTGGGGTAATTGAAGGGTCGACACTGTTGGCGAATTCCAAGAAGTCACGCTGGTAATGGCTGAAGTATCCTCTTGAAAAGAGATACACGGGTTTTTGCTAGTGGAACATCATTAAACCAAGCGTCTAAGCGGACAAAATTGAGAGCAATGGCACAGAAAACATTCTGTAGATGGCTCTTCGCTAACCCGATATACCTTGACTGGCGCATGCCAAATCGCCGTATTCCCTGTGAATGGGTACTCTCAACACCAGCCCGCAGGCTATATTTTTCCTTGAACTCAGTAGTTCGTTGCACCTGACGCCGTTCGTTAAGGGCCTGATGTAACTCACGGGGACGGAACGTCAACTCTCTTGGCTGGGTCTTAGATTTCGTACATTGAGATCGCACTGGACAACTTCGGCAAGTGGTCCCCTGGAACCTTGCTTGAATGACATCCTTTCCATGAATATCCTTTCCAGGCAACCATTTCGTACTGAAGTGGCCTTGAGGACAGACAACCTTCTGTTGGTCCCAGCTGATGAGGAAGAAGCTCGAATCAAATCCATTACCCGCCTTTGCTTGCCAACTATGGTTTTGACGCACCGGACCAATAACATCCATGTCATATTCAGCTTTGCTATTCACCAAATGCTCTGCCGAGAGGTAACCCCCATCTAACAAATGCTCTTTAGGCAACAACTGTTTTTCAGCCAGAGCCAGGTGAATGGGGTCAACAACTTGATCATCTGGAACCGTTGCACTGGTGGTGTGTACATGAGTGATGAGACGTGGACTTTCAGGATCACACACTTCTGTTAAATGAACTTTATAGCCCACCCAATCCATATTTCTTTTATTGCTGTAGCGGGCTTCTATGTCATAAGGGGAATGAATGGATGAATCAGAAGGGGGCATATCCTTCACTTTTCGCCATTCGACTGTGCCGTCTGCATTGGGCGGGTAGAATCGCTGGAGCCAGACTTGTCGCAGAGTT
>NZ_JANQOP010000048.1 GCF_028285745.1 Acaryochloris sp. IP29b_bin.137
GAGTTGAAATCATACTGGAGGGTCAATTCAGGGGGTGACAACAAGCCTTCAGGTTACCTTGATCCCTCCTGACACTGTTACCCGGTTTTGATCCATGCCTGATTCTCCCTTCCATGATGGGTATGCGATTTTGACCGACTTCAATGCGGCTGAAGATAGGATTCAGCTCCATGGCAATGCATCCAAGTACTCTTTGGGAGCAGCCTCTGCAGGCGATGTCTCTGGTGCTGGCATCTATCGTGGAAATGATCTGATTGTCATTGTTGAAAATACAACGGTGGAATCCTTCGACCTAGACGCATCCTACGTGAGCTATGTGTAATCTTTAGTGGTTAAATCAAAAGACCCAATTATCTCTTGCCATACAATTGGGTCTTTTGAGCTATGTAGCTGATGAAATAAATTTCTACTGCTGTAATTTGTTCCCATTCGGTAAACTGTATCTTTTTGGCATAACGTTTTCAGCCTTATTAGATTGATCTGTATTGCAAACCATCCCAGGTTAACCATGCTAGACGCTTGAATCCAACTTGATTCCAAGTTTGCTGAACAGTTTATTAAGCTTTTGATTAAATATTGTGGTTCTGGTGTCACTGCTTCAAAGTAGCCTGGAATAGAAAAATATTTATCTGGAGGGGAAGCTTTCAAGAAATGAGTCTAACGCTGACAATATATTTGAGGGTAGTGAGAAAGATCGGGGAGATTACTGAAGGCCTAATTTTAGAAGAACTATAAAATTAAGTTATACATAATAAATATAGTTACCTACTGCCCCGTTGTCCCCCTCCTATTGCTCTTCATGGTTACCATTGACGACATTACAGGTTTCTTCCTCGACAATTCCTCTGACTCTAGAAAGGTTACAAAATATGATTTCAAGGGTATTCTCACCATTGAGTCATGGGTCGTTTTAGAGCAAAAAGGGAAAGTCATCATCAAAGGTCGAATTCATAACCATAAGAAACATCCTCAGGGTGTGAATATCAGTACCTCAGGTGTTAAAGGATACTTTTCAGAGAGGGGACGGGTTTACGTAACCACTAAGAATTCGATTTACGAACTTGGACAGCCGCTAAATGAGGTAGAACTGGTAATCAAAGTTCCTGAGTTGCAGAACCCTGAAAAAATGACGATCTGGAACTAACTTATGCAAGCTTCATCTACTCTGATGAGCTTGGGAAAAGTGGATTCTAAATTAGAGATATATCCCTTAAAGATACAAGCAAAAAAAAGATAGAAATAATTTTTGAGCTAGGCTTTACGCTAGCTTATTTTTTTATGGTTAGTATAGTTTCTCGCCTAGGTCTTTAATAATTGATTGACGATGATATCAATGATAAAAATAGAGTTTACGAAAACAGATAAAGAACCCAGATAGGTCTGATAAGAAAAAACGATGATTAAGTAATATTACTTAGCTCATCTGTGATAGGCTAAATGCAATGGATAATTTGAATTTGATTTATTTTACTCAATCTCTCTGCCTGCACAAATCTGAAAACAATATCTACGAATAAGGAAGTTTGAATAGGTAAATTTGCATGTTTAGTGGTTTCTTTATGGCGGTAGCCGTTATTTGTATTGCTCTCGCTATCAAACTTAGAAAAACTGAAGAAGTTCATGCCATTGCCGCTACCTGCGCAGGTCTTCTGAGCACTCTATGTAGTTATGTGCTAGCTCCCCCTTCTGCACAACTCCTATTAGGGTTAATAACGCTTGGAGTCGTTCGGTTATTGCCTCTGCGTTTCTAGGCTCAGCCATCGTTTTGTAATAAACAGATAGCGGTGACAAAATGCTGGAGCAATCCCTTTGAGGTAAAGATCTTGGTATTCTGAAGGTCTGGCCGTTCAAGTATTCCGCTATGCCTGTTGCAGAACCTCCTTCACCAATCACCACTTTCCCCCTCACAGCTGTAGTGGGCCAAGAGGCGATTAAATTGGCATTATTGCTGACAGCCGTTGATCCGACCCTGGGTGGAGTCGTTATTGCGGGGCGACGAGGAACAGCAAAGTCTGTAATGGCTCGTGCAGTTCATGCCCTCTTACCGCCAATTGAAGTGGTTAAAGCGTCTATCAGTCAATGTGATCCTGAAGACACCTCAACCTGGGACGATGATTTATTGGCCCAGCTAGAGGCCGGGGATATCCCCATGGTGGATGGTCGCCCACAACCTGAAACGGAAATTATTCCAACCCCCTTTATTCAGGTGCCGCTGGGGGTCACCGAAGATCGGCTGTTAGGTTCCGTGGATGTCAGCCAATCCGTGAAAAGGGGAGAAACTGTTTTTCAGCCAGGATTGTTAGCCGAGGCGAATCGAGGCGTCCTTTACGTTGATGAAATCAATCTTCTGGACGACCAGATTTCAAATTTATTGCTGACCAGCTTAACGGAAGGTCGGAACCAAATTGAGCGTGAAGGACTTAGCTTCCAACATCCTTGCTCCACTATTTTTATTGCCACCTACAACCCAGAAGAAGGACCGCTACGGGAACATCTATTGGACCGGATAGCGATTTCCCTCTCTGCCGATCAGATCTTAGGGCTTGATATGCGCGTCCAGGCGGTAGAGCAAGCCACCGCATACGCCAATTCTCCGCAAGAATTTTTAGAGCAGTATGCGGATGAAACCGATGATCTAAAAACTCAAATTTTGCTTGCTCGGGAATGGTTGAAAGATGTCCAAATTCAGCATTCCCAAATTGTCTATCTCGTAGATGAAGCCCTTAGGGGAGGCGTTCAAGGTCACCGGGCTGAGCTATTTGCCGTTCGTGTGGCCAAAGCACATGCCGCCCTCAACGGTCGATCAGAAGTGACGGCAGAAGATCTAAGGCGTGCCGTTGAATTGGTCATTGTCCCTCGAGCAACCGTCATTGAAGCCCCGCCCCCTGAACAACCTCCGCCCCCTCCGCCCCAGCAAGACAGCTCTGATCAGTCCGATCAAGAAGAGGAAGAGGATGATCAAGACGAGGAGGAGCCACCCGAACCAGAGGAGCCACCCAGCATTCCTGAAGAATTTGTGTTCGATCCAGATGGGGTCGTTCTCGATCCCCAAGTCTTGTATTTTGCCCAAAATGCCAGCCGACAGGGAAAATCAGGGAGCCGCAGTATTGTCTTTTCAGAAGATCGGGGTCGCTATGTCAAGCCCATGTTGCCTAAGGGTGGCGTTAAACGAATTGCAGTTGATGCCACGCTCAGAGCGGCGGCTCCTTATCAAAAAGCGCGACGGCTGCGTCACCCCAATCGACGAGTGATTGTCGAGCAGTCTGATGTCCGCACCAAACGGCTAGCTCGTAAAGCGGGGGCCTTGGTTGTATTTGTGGTCGATGCCTCGGGGTCAATGGCCCTTAACCGGATGCAGTCGGCAAAAGGGGCAGTAATGCGCCTATTAACGGAAGCCTATCAAAACCGAGATCAGGTTTCTCTGATCCCGTTTAGAGGGGAACGGGCCGATGTTCTCCTGCCTCCTACCCGCTCTATTGAAGCCGCCCGCCGTCGGTTAGATACCCTGCCCTGTGGAGGTGGATCTCCATTAGCCCACGGCCTTACCCAAGCCGTGCGGGTGGGGATGAATGCCCTCTCTTCTGGTGATATTGGTCAGGTCGTTTTGGTTGCAATTACCGATGGTCGGGGCAATATCCCCTTGGCTACGTCCCTAGGTGAGCCCCAAGTGGATGGCGAAAAACCAGATATTAAGGCTGAGTTGCTGGACATTGCGGGGCGCATTCGAGCCTTGAACTTGAAATTGTTGGTGATTGACACCGAGAACAAGTTTATTTCCACTGGATTTGCCAAAGAATTGGCCCAAAATGCGGGGGGGAACTACTACCACTTACCCAAAGCTACGGATCAAGCTATTGCCGCCGTCACGCAAGATGCCATTAGTAACCTAACCAGTTAGGTTTGCCCTATGACGGATTAGAAGCGTTACTTCTCAGGATGACCTGCTTATCCTTGACGGCGACGAGTTCTATCGCCAGGGGACTAGCAGTCAGTACTGTTTTGGGCGTAATGGCAATAATATCGACCGTACCTTGATCATTGCGATCTTTCAACGCCAAAATAAATCGGAAGAGATCTATTTGTCGAAAGGTGCCAACCGTTCCGTTCAGAGGATCAGGCAAGAAGCCAGCAACAATAGCTTGCCGATTGACACCCCTTAATAACTGCTCAATTTGAAGTAGGAGTTGCTCATCGCTCATCTGGGCAGGTTGGACGGACACGCGGGCAATTGGAGTACCTGCTTGGTAAATGACCCGATTTGCGGCCAATTGGGGAACGACAAAAATGGCTCGTTCTCCTTGTAAATAGCTGGCAGCGGCTAAAATATTGACGACATAAGATTTTCCATCGCCAATCCGAATCGCTAACCGCTCAACGTCAGATTGACGCATTTGAACGACTTGCTGCTCGTTTGGAATTTCTCCTAGGTTGGACAAAGAAATTGCCCTTTGACGAGCCTGCTGTAGTAGCGTGTTGATTGCTTGTAAGGCATCGGTTTTGGAATTAATGTCCTGGATGACGGCTGAGGCGAGAATTTGCCCGGTTCGAATCGCAATAGTGCCTCGCCGTAACCCCAACAGCAGAAATTCGACATTTTTCTCTAGGCGTTCTCGGTTTGATTCTAGAGCTTGAACGTCTTTTTGCAATTGTTGACGTTGCTGGTTGGCGGCTTTTAGTTCTTGACGCCCCTTGGCGATGGTTGTGGTTAACTCTTGCTTTTGCATCTCAACTTGCCGGAGGCGTGTTTGGGCTTGGCTAATGGCCGTTTCGAGCTGCCTTTTTTGGACATTGACTTGTTTAAGCCGGGCCTCAGATTGGTTGCGCTGAACTCGGAGTTTTTTTCGCTCCGTGCGGAGGGATTGAATTTGCGATCGCAACTGCTTCGCTTGGCCAGCAAACTTGGTGATTTCCCGTTTGGACTGGAGAAAACGGCTTTGGGTCTGCTTGAGCTGGCGCTCGATTCGCTTCTCCCGAGCAATGGCTTTCACCAACGAACGATTAGCGGTTTTGAGACGTTGTCGCGTCCGGCTAAGACTGGATCGGGCTCGATTGAGATCGATTTCGATCGTATCTTTTTCAGCCTGGGTTTCATCCAATTCTTTTTGGACAATCCGACTGCGCTTCTGGATATCATCAAACCGAAATAGGGCATCCCGAAATTGTTGGCTAAAGGCAAAGACAATCCCCAAGGTGAGGGCCGAAATCACCGCGCCAGTCATAATGGTGATCACAATGGCCGTATTTTTCGGACGGAGATTGAACAGACTGAGACGGGCCTTGCCCACCTTCGAGCCGATCCGATCACCTAACGTTGCGATCGCACCGCCCAAAATAATAATGACAACAACCAGAAAGTACCCCAGCATGGAAACCCTTGCAGATCGTAACGGGTTAATCCAGCAGATTCTCTAAACGACGACGAATTTGATCTAAATCGTTGACATCGGCCTCCGGCTGTTCCGGTTGCCAATCGGTTCGGTCGACATTAGCCTCTGGCGGCACAGCAAGGGAGCCCACAGGAATAAGTTCCAGTTCTAAGCCCGCACTGTCGCAAAATGCTTCAATCTCGTCTTGATCAAATCCCTCTACCGTGGCTGCTGGAAAATCCTGAGCTTCCAGCATTAAGGCAAAGCGAGTGGCGTCGTCTTCCTCTTCAAAAGCCAGTACGACATCTTGTGTATAACTGCCTTCATCCGTGGAAACCTGCTTCTGTAAGGAGTGAATGCCCTCGTTCTCAGTTCCAGCATTAAATAACAAAACAAATACACGCATGATCCTGAGTTGA
>NZ_JANQOP010000059.1 GCF_028285745.1 Acaryochloris sp. IP29b_bin.137
TAGCTCAACGAGAATGGGAGTCCCATCGTCGTCGGCAGTCAGGTCTTTTTGTGTTTCTAGTCTATTGGGGCAGGCTGAAGCGTGGAGGTTGTTTTTTAAGGAGAAAACTTTAGCTTGGTTGGAGGCAATCGCTCCCTCGCATCCAGATAACCCAAGATGAGTTGAGGGCAATTTATTTAGGGCTTACTGAAAAAGTAAGCCCTAATTATGCTCGTCAGGTATTGCCTCTTTCTGAAGGTACTCAGATTGTGGAGATGAAGGCAAGATATCAAAAAGCAAAGGTTAACCTTGCAATAGCCAACGCAAAACTTCAAAATACCCAGCAACAGAGGGCAATGAGGCACAATACCATTGCTCAGCAAGCGGATTCATCAAGACAACTTTCAGATAATGAGATGAAACTGGCCTCTTTTGGTGTGGTGCGAGCACCTTGTAATGGCACCATTAAATCTATTAAATAAACAAATAAGTGATTATCACCAACCCGTGATTAAAAAGTTGACTTGAAATTTATTTACTGCTGAATACTGAAATGCCTTGACAGAGTGTTATGACGCTCTTCCCTAACCACATGCAATTGCAAGATGGGGAGACAAAATTTAACCGTAATCACCCTCTAACTTTGGTGCTAAGCATTCTGTTGCTGGGAGTTTGTGGTGACGGCTACTTTTCGCCCAATTGGAATACATAAAGGAGTACCCGCTACTGGATCACGGATAACCCGACTCTCTACACCAAACACTTCTTTTACCATTTTTTGCACCATAACCTGGGCAGGATGGCCTTGATCATAGATATTTCCCTGTTTTATAACCACTAAATAATCGCCATAACGGCAAGCCTGATTGAGATCATGAAGTACCATGACAATCGTCCGCTGCTGTTGCAAATTGAGGTCATAAAGCAAATCTAAGACTTCTATTTGATGAGCTAAATCAAGATAGGTGGTCGGTTCATCCAGCAGTAATATATCTGTATCTTGAGCTAAGGTCATAGCAATCCAGGCCCGCTGGCGCTGGCCACCGGATAGGTTATCCAGAGCGCAATGGGCAAACTCCTGCATTTGCGTTATCGATAAGGCCCAGTCCACCTGCTTCTCATCTTCGTGGGACCATTGCTGCAGCCATCCCTGATGCGGATAGCGACCTTGGGCCACTAGATCTCTAACAGTCAATCCTTCTGGGGCGGTGGGGCCTTGGGGCAGCAACCCTAATCGTTTGGCAATGGCTTTGGTGGAGAGTTTGGCAATGGACTCACTCCCCAGATACACCACACCCTGTTTGGGCTTGAGTAACCGCCCCAATCCCTTCAACAACGTCGATTTACCGCAGCCATTGGGTCCGACCAAGATGGTGATTTTTCCGGTGGGAATCGCTAGGTCAAGGGACTCAATCACCACTTTGCCTTCATAGGCGAGGGTGAGTTTCCGAGTTGTGAGAGCGTAGGCAGGACTTTCAGAGATCATGAGTTGCGATCGCGAATCAATACATACAAAAAATAAGGTGCTCCCACAATGGCCGTAATAATCCCACAGGGCAGTTCAATGGGAGCAAAGAGTAAACGACCCAGTAGATCCGCCACCACTACGACAAAGCCCCCAGTTAAGGCCGCCACCGGCAGTAATCCTTCATGGGAGGGGCCAACGAGCTGCCGTCCCAGATGAGGTGCCATTAATCCCACAAAGCCAATACTGCCTGCTGTGGCGACCGAAGATCCCGCCAGGGCTACGCTACTTAACAACAGTAGACTGCGTTGGAGTTCTAAACGACTGCCTAAACTACGAGCCACTTCATCGCCGAGCTGGAGGGCATTGAGTTCCCGACTCATCAATAGACTCAGCAGCCCAAACCCAGATAGCCAGGGCAGAAATACTGTCAACTGCTCCCAACTGCGGCCATAGACGCTACCGGCTAGCCAGACCAAAGCTTGGCTGACGTTGTAGATATTGCCAAAAGTCACCATTAGGTTCGTTAAAGATCCGGCAATCAGGCTGCATCCCACGCCGACTAAAATCAATCGAACGGGGGAACTACCACCCTGCCAAGCCAGTAGGTAAATTAGCACTGCCACCGTCAGCGCTCCACCGAACGCAGCCCAGGGAATCAGGGCAATCGGTAAGTCAGGATAGAGCACAATTAAGGTGACGGCAGCTAAAGAGGCCCCAGCATTAACTCCAATAATGCCGGGCGATGCCAACGGATTGCGGGTGATACCTTGTGTGATCGTGCCTGCGATCGCGAGCCCCATACCCACCCCCCAAGCCACCAAGGTTCTCGGTAGACGCAGGGTCATAACAATAAAGTCAAAGTCTGGATTATTCGTTTCTAACCCTAAGGCCGTTTTAATCACATCTAAGGGTGGCACAGGATATTCTCCTTGCCCCACACTGAGAACCATAGCTACTAGCGTTGCCAGGATCAGGCATAACAGAATACTGGGCACCCGTCGGTCCAAATGAAACGAGATCGGAACCTGCGGGGGACGAACCACTAACCATTGCTTCATCGTCGCACCTGCCAGCGGGTCAGATAGATAAAGAAGGGGGCTCCCAACAAGGGCATGACTAACCCCACGGGCAGCTCTTGGGGCTGAATCACTAACCGTGCTCCAATATCAGCGATCAGCAATAGGATTGCTCCGACAATGGCGGCATAGGGCAAAATCCAGCGATAATCGACCCCCACCCAGAATCGAACGATATGGGGAACGATCAGGCCCACAAACCCGATCGGACCTGAGATCGCAACGGATCCACCCGCCAGCAAAATAATGCTCACTGCCGCAGCTATCTTTACCCAGGCTGTTTTCTGGCCTAAGCCTTGAGCAATATCTTCACCCAAACTCAGGGTGGTCAGTTGTTTGCCCATTAACAGGGCCATGACCATTCCTACTGCCAAATAAGGCAAGACCTGGACCACTAAGTCTAAATCACGGCCTGCCACCGACCCCGCTAGCCAAAACCGAATTTCTTCTAAGGTTTGCTGACTCAAGATCAGAATCCCCGTAGTCAGGGAAGATACTAATGCCTGAAATGCAGCCCCAGCAATTGTCAAATTCAGAGGTGTCAGTCCACCCTGTCCCAAGGAACCGAGAGCATAGACCGTGATAGCTGCGATCGCAGCGCCTAGAAGAGCGAACCCTGCATACACCTTAAGGGAGGTGGAGCCTAACCAAAATACTGACCCGACGACAGCTAAAGCAGCCCCCGCATTAATCCCTAAAATACCGGGGTCAGCCAGGGGATTGCGCGTCAGTCCTTGCATGATCGCCCCTGCCACCGCAACGGCACTTCCCACCAACAAGGCGGTAATGGAGCGAGGCATTCTAACGGTCCGAATAATCAATTGATCTGTTGACCCATCGAAAGCCGTCAAGGCCAGATAAACCGTTTTGGGATTGATATCAGCCACCCCCAATCCCACACTGGCCATAAAACAAATCAATAGCAACCCTAGCCCCAAGATCAGACCTAATCCTAAAGGGACAGGGGGCTGGAGCAACTGGCGCCGAACAGGAACGGTAGACACTTGAAAATTATTGATAAGAATTCTTATTTAAGAGTATATGAATATGCATAGAAATTATATGCATGATTCAGAAAAAAAGCTTACTAGAAAAGGATTTTGGAGCTTTAAGAGCTTCATGTCTGTATATTATAAAATCAATAGTATTCGTCCAAATTTAACGTAATATAAGAATAATTTTAATCAATTTAGCCAAAAAATAAGCTGTAATACTTCCTTGAGCTAATGATGTAGACCTATGTAAAACAGCGATGTCAAATATCTATCGTGGGATTGTGATTCCTGGGCAGACGGGCCTCAGCGGCTGCAATAAGCAATGGTGCTTTGAATCGGTGAAAACCTACTTCCGATGGGGGCAACGTAAATTCGGACTACGGGTTTACTATCCCCATTGGCTCCAGGGGCGACAATACCAGCTTGACATCGTCAACTGGGTGAATCAGTACTACCCCGTCTATACCTACCTGTATTGTTGCCAAGATGGCAGTGCCTTCACTGACCCTGCGTCATGGACGGGAGAGTATCCTGACGTTGATGAAGATGAAAAGCGTAAACTCATTCAGCTCAGAACGTTTACTAAAACCAAACAAGGTTTTTATTTGGGAACCGTGAAGGACGCCTATGAGCTTCTACAACAAGGCATTACCCACTGTGAACCCCATGACTACGATACTGGCCTATTTCCCGAATCCCTACAGATGACCAAAGTCTGTTCCATTGGTTCTGATGGAGAGCGATGGGCTGCGTTCACTCATTATGGCTTTCAATGGGTAGATATTGGGCATGTGGTTCAAGCTGGCGATCCTGGAACTGCTACTCAGACATATCCGACCGTGATGCAGAAATTTACAGAAAAAAATTCTCCCGCTCTTCCAGTGGGATTTAAAGTTAAAAATGTTCTAGATTCCAAGCGAGTCGCCATAGTCATTGCTCGGAGTATGAGTGACTCGACCTAAAAAACAGCATCAACTATAGGTGACTACTCGGGTAATTTAGATAGCGAATATCCGAGCAATATCGTCTAGGATTTGGTTGGCTGCCTGAACATTACGACCTGCTGTCCACACTTCACCATTGACTTCATAAATTTTCTTGTTCTGCACAGCACTCAATTTTGACCAAAGCGGATCAGACACAAAGCCGTCATAGTCGAAGCTGCCTGATATCTGAGGATTATGGATTAATAAGAGCAGATCGCCATTCAAGCTATCTAAATCTTCTCGGGCAATTTGAACAGCATATCCTTTGGCATTCTTTTGTTTCGAGGGCCGATCAAATCCTATATCTTCCAGCACTGAGCCTGAAAAGCTGTTCGACGTGTATAAGCCAATCCGGCCTTGACCTGTAGCAACCACTGAAACAACGGTTTGATCAACATCTTCTAACTGCTGCTGTAGAGCTTTGACCCGTAGCTGATAGTCTGTCAAGACCTGCTGTCCTTCCGACTCCTTATTTAAGGCTTTGGCAAATAAGCGGAAATTGTCTTGCCATTCTCCATCTCTGCCACTTCCTTCAGTTAAAACCGTTGGTGCAATTCGGTCTAAATGTTTGTATATTTTGCCGGAGCTGATCTTACTGCCTAAGATTAAATCGGGTTTCAGGCTAAGGATAGTTTCTAAATTCGGTTGAGTACCTTCTCCTACGGGTGCGATGCCTTCTGTTTGGTCTCCCAAATAGGTAGGGAATTGATTATAAATCACGGAACCAATAGGTTTGACACCTAATGCTAAAGCGGCATCTAATGCCGCTGTATCTACTGCAATCACTCGTTGAGCTTGTATAGGAACTTGGCTGGTTCCCATCGCATGTTCTATGGATAAAAAAGTGCCTTTAGCGAGTGGAGAGCGCTGTTGAGGAAGGTTTGGTAACGGATCCGAGGCACAACTCATCAACAGACTCAGGAGCAGGCAGGCAGAAACGCTGAGCCAGAGAAACCGTCGGAACCCAGATATACGTAGCCGACGAATTCCGATTGCAAGGCTTGTCGCTAGCACTAGCCATAGTAGCAACATGATGATGAACTCCCACCAAACTGAAAATCTAAGAAACTAGGTGCTGGTTTGAACTTGGCCTAAAACTCAAAACTATAGCGAATGCTATAGGTCCGGCCTTGACCGGGGAAACGGCGCAGCTCTTGAATACCCAGACGTTCTTGGGAACTCACGGGTACATATTGGGTATCAAAGACATTTTGGATAGCGAGCTGCAGTTTCCCTGGCCCTAAGTTGACCGTACTGAAGACATCGAACACCGTGTAACCTTCGACTCGAAACTGATCGATTGCGTCATTAAAGGCACGATCTCGTCCCCCGACAAACAACGCTTGAATTCGGTTGCGCCAACCAGGTAGGGTCTCATTCTCAACATAGACCGTTGCGTGAATGGGCTGGACATCCAGGGAGCTAAGGGCTGTAAAGACACCATCATCGTCTGGATCCGATTCGCCCTCATTCCAAGTAAAGACTGTCCCTAGTTTCCATGTATCGCTGGGTTGCCAATCCGCAGTGAATTCAACGCCATAGTTCCGTTGTGGAGCCCGCACAATAGAGGTTAGCCCCACATTATCAACGACTAGGGAAGAACCAAGAGAGGAGGTACTCAAAAAGCCCGCTAGACTGAGCTGAACCTTATCAAAGTTGGCTTTTACCCCCAGCTCATAGTTATTGACTTTCTGAGGTTCTAAATTGAGGCTGTCAACCACGCTATTGCCAAATCGAGCTAGCCCTAGGGTTACCCCAACACCAGGAATCGAAAATCCTTGAGCAAAGTTGGCATAGATGCTAACTTCTTCAGTCGCTTTAAACACTGCACCGGCATTAAAAACCACGTCATCGGTCGTGATTACTCCGCCTTGGATTTGTGCCGGTGGCGCAATCCCAAAATTCGCAAAGGGGCTAGCAGCATAGTCATCGACGGACAAGCGAATATTTTCATATCGAATCCCTCCGGTGAGGGATAGCTGATCCACCACATCCCAGGTTAACTGGGAAAAAGCACCGATGCTGCGTATGGTATAAAACGGGGATTGAGTGGCCGTATCGATGATGCGGCCACGGCGGTTGAGATCAAAATCGACTGGATCTAGGGAATTGAAAAACTGCTCATTCTCTTCATAGGAAAGATCCGCACCCCAAAGAATCTTGAAGCGATCTGTAATAGGGGTATCGAGCTGAAATCGTCCACCGACCTCTAAAGAATCTAAATTAGTTTGAGAAATGACAGGCAAAAATGGGGGTGTCCCCATGGGAAAGAGATTACGAATATCACCTGGAATTTGGGTTAGATCAGTTTTCCGAAAGTAAGCCTGAGTCCGTAATTCAGCACCTAATAAGTCTTGATGGCGATAGGTCAAATTGACATTATGGATAGTCTGGGATGGGCTGTCATCAAAGGTAAACGGTCCCACTCTCAAGGCTTCAGCATCTTGCTCCCCTGGGATGCCTAAAACAATCGGATCGGAAATGAAATCGCTAGCAAAATCGTTTTGAAAGAAGTTATAGGAGAGTTGTAGGCGCTGATCCTCAGTGATATCAACCCCCGCTTTTGTAAACAGGTTAAAGGTGTTGTTGTCTGTGGTTAAGCCATCGGGCGGAATACGATCTCCTTCTCCATCAAAGATGGCACCATCTAGGTCAAAGGCTGCTCCAACTAGAAAATCGAATTTTCCTTGCTTGCCTGACAGACTGGCATCCACTTTGAAGCCAAAGCCATTCTCAGATAAATGTTCAAAATCGGGACGAAGGGTGAGTCCTAATTGCCCTTGAACCCCTTCTTCGACTGGGGCACGAGTCAGAATATTAATAACCCCGCCAGTTGCACCATCTCCAAAGACTGCGCTAGGTCCCCTGACCACTTCAATCCGTTCAATAACCGATGGATCAATGGCGGACAACTCTGTGTCAAAAGAGGCATTACCAGTTTGGGGGATACCATCAATCAAGATTTGAGCAGGGCGACCTCTCAAATCTTGAACACGGGTTCGACCATTCGCTGTTGGTGGTCCAAAGCCGGGCACAAATTTACCCAGGGTTGAAGTCAGGCCATTCCTTAACAGGGCTTCTTGCTCTATCTGTTCGCGAGTAATGATGGTGACAGCACGGGGGACATCTGCGAGGGGCTCTTCTGTCCGAGTGGCTGTGACGACAATTTCTAAATCATCTTCTTCACCCTCAGCTGCGGGAGTATCCGCAGGTGGAGTCTCTAGGGGTTCTTCCGCCTCAGCTAACGCCTGGGTATTGATACTGAAAACGAGGGTCTGAGAATCGGGTTGAATTTGGTGACTTAATTCTGTCTGATCACCAATTACGGTCACCCGCACGCGATTGACATCAACAGGCATGACAGAGACTGAGCGTATACCTGGGCTTGGGTTGTCTGCTTCAAAGGTTTGCCCAGTGGGTAAATTGAGTAGGGCATTCTCAATATCAGCGATAAAGGTGGCCCCATCACCAGAAGGAGTCACCTGCAAGGTATCACCGTTAGCAACCGTCAGCACAATATTGACCCCGCCCACTGTAGGCTCAAGGGTCACCTGCGTAATTTCGGCAATGGGCAGAGGCTCTACTTGGGCAACACGATATTCGGACTTATTTGGATATAGAACGATAGGTTCAACTTTACGGATCCTACGAACCCTCTGGTCAGAGATAATCTGGAAAGGGTTTGACAGAGGCTGAGCTGCTTGGGCCGCACCCAGTGTTCCTAGGGATGTCCCCAGAGCACCCAAACAGATATAAATGATGTTTAATGACGGTCCAGTATTCATTCCCTACACGGTTGCAGACGGCAAATGGCAAAGGCTCTTGAATATCCATGACCCACGTTCAACGGTGGGCTGGCTAGATAGTTATTAAGAATTCTTCTCAATATAAATCACTAGAGTGGGATGTCGCTTTTTACACAATGCTGTCTTGCAAACGGACTTTTTCTGTCTGATAGCAGGACTATTTTTTAGAAGTCAAAAAATAATGGTGTTGATAGTTGCCCTATCAGAGTTAATGTGGGACGTCGTTAGGGACGATACGTATTAGGGCTCACCTTAAACTGCTTGGTAAAGGCGGCGACAAAGGCAGTTCGACTGGCATAACCCACGGCATGGGCAGTTTCGGTCACATTCCATTGCCCAGAAGTGAGCAGCTGGCGGGCTTTGTCCATGCGGTATTGGTACAAGTAGTTAAATACAGACGTGCCAAAAACATCACGAAAGCCTTGCTTGAGTTTGCGATCGTTAATACCCACTTGACGGGCTAATTCCATTAAGGATGGAGGGTTTAAATAGTTCTGAATCAAGATGTAGCGGGCTTTGTGGATCTGTTCAACATCAGTGGGATGAAGGCAGGCTGGTAGCGAAGCCTGGGGCGTGATGATTGCTTCCAACTGCAAGCCCAGAAGTTCAAGGGCTTTACCCGCCAGATAAATATTTCTGGCAACCCCTTGAAAGGAGCAAGTCGCCAGTTGTTCAAGCACTAAGTGCATTCTGGGGGTTGTCGGATTTTCACAGTACAGCGGACAGGGAGTGTGAATGGGATTGCTTAAATTCGAGGATTGGGTCGCGAGTTGTTGGAGATTAAGCTGCGGAAAATGGTCTAAGTCAAAATACAGTTTTAAACAACAGATCCGCTGATTGGCTTGATATTCCTCAATTTCAGCAGTTTGAGGTAAATGGTACAAATAGTTATTCCCAGCTCGTTCAGTCTGGGGGGTAGGCAAAGCTTCATTGGTGACAACGGCCTGACCCGATAAGTAAAAACTAGCGGTCAAGGGCATCTGAGGGGAATGTAACTGAATGCGGTTGACATGGTTGTAGTTCAGCTCAACATCTGCAATATCTAAGATGAGCCCTGGCTGCAAGAGATGTCTTCGGATATATCCACTGCCAAACTGGGCTGGGAGGGCAATACATTGTTCATCTTGGTCGGTATTGAGAAGGGTAGAGGCGTCACTATTATTCTGTAGAAAAGCAATAATATCGGCATTGGTGAGGGTTTTAGGCATACCCATTGCAGAGGCTTTATCAGAGTGTCTACACTCAAGTCTAATGTAATAAGAATAATTCCTATTTATCAAAATAGATGTTGGGCCTGATGCTGCGAATTCAGGCGTTAAGTGTCGTACCGCACAACTTGTGTAACTTCATATTGCCAATGGTCCTGGAGGGTCAGGGTGTCGTCAGGTTTTGCGGCTGATTTCACTGCCGTTTTAACCCTGCCCTTGGTCGCTAGCCGGACCCGATAACAACTGATTTGTGTGGCTTCAGGCAAGACAAATTGGAGGTTCACTTCAACCCAATCGGCTTCTTGTGTCCATTGTTCCAACCACATCTGCAACAGGTTTAAGGGAATCAACTGCAGTAACGGATATAAAAACTGCTTGATCCCTTTCAGACCTTTCTTTGTGGTCCGTCCTGCTTTGGGATAGTCTAACCAAGCCCATCCTTCTCTCTGCCAGATTTCTCCTTCCGCCATCTGTTCAAATTTCTGTAAGCCAGACCAACCCCGATAATAGGGGCGCAGGCTGGACACCTCTCCTTGACGATCTATGAGTGTGGACAAGATGGCTGGCTCAAGATGTCCCCAGAATTGTCCTGTGGGCAAATCTAGCAAGGTCGGGGCAAACTGATGGCCGCCAAAATGAGTGGCTTGCCAGACTCTGAGAGAACTAGGATGGTGGCCATAATCTTGCCTGAGTTGGCGATAAATGGGGGTTCCATACCGACCACAGGCTAAGTCCACTTGAGTATGGGTACAGACCAATAGCTCCCGAATCTCACTGGTATCTCGCTGATACTTTCGGTAATGTTCAAAATGATTGGGTTGCTTTAGTAAGGATTTCAACAAGGCCATGGTGAAGTTGAGCCCTTCGACTTCGGGGATGAGAAATTCCTGCTTGGCAAACTGAGCACTGGGGCGATAATAGTAGAGAACCCGTGTCCAGCCTGTTTGGGAATAGTCGCGATCGGTTGCGATCGCAATCGGTCTGATTAAGATTCCTCTGCGAAAAATCAATTTCTTGAATAAAGGAATCAAGGGTTGAACTTGAGGATTTTCAATTAGTGAATGGGACCAGGGCTGTTTCATCTCAGTAATCAGCCAGTGGTCAGCTTTTGCCGCTGTACCGAGGGGATCGACACCATTCGCTTTAGCAATATCTGCACAATAGCGACAATTTATCAGTTGCTGGTCCATTGATAGGTAGTCCACCACAGGTATGGATCTAGATGCTTTAATCGAGTAGAAACTGCAATATCAAAGTCACATTGCTAGCTGTAGCTTTGTTAAAGTTGTCAAAAATGGGCGTTCAACAATAGCAGTTCTTACATCATTGTTGATAATTAATATAGATACTATTTGGATAACATCCTAATTTCGGAATTATCATGCCTTGTCCGTTTCATCTATCGTTAGGCAGCTAAGTGGTGGAAATACGTCACGAAATATTGTTCGCCGAAAATTCAGACATCGACCCTGAAGAACTCAACGCTCTATTTCGGCTAGTCGGTTGGGATAATCAAAACCGGCGCACTGTATCCGAGACCAGAGTGATGCTGGATGCAACTCACTTCTATGTCCATGCTCATGTAAACAGGAAGCTCGTGGGTTTCGCCCGTGTATGCGGTGACCCATATGTCGCCCAAGTGCTCGATGTCATTACTCACCCCGAGTATCGATATCACGGCATTGCAACTGAATGTATGCACCGAATTGCGTCTTTTCTCAGTCAATCCAATTATGTCACCGTCACCCTGCTGGATGACTCTGGTATTCCGTGTTTTTATGAGCGTTTTGGGTTCCGAGGGATAGGTGAAGCGCCTATGAAATGGTGTTCGTAGCATTACCATAATTGCCACGAATATTTCACGATTACTATACAGTACGCATCAGGTAGGTCATCTATGAAAGCTGTCAGTGTTGAGGCTGCTCCATTGGCAGCGAAGCCGCAAATTGGATCGATGCTTTCAGCATATCTTGCTGAATTGGGTGTGGGTGAACCGTATCAATATTTCCACCAATACTGGGTTGAGCCTGGTCACCGCTATCCATTCTTGATCCGGCATCACTCAGGTCTTGCTGGTTTTGCCTTGGTTCGCCATGTTGAACGATTCGAGATGGCAGAATTTTACATTGTGCCTGGATTCAGACGGGCTGGAATTGGTCGATTTGCAGTAGAAGAACTCGTTAGGAAATTCACAGGTTTGTGGGTCATTCGCGCATTCCCTGGCAATGAAAGAGCGTTGTTATTTTGGAGGTCGGCTTTGAGGAGTCATTGCATTAAGCATTTGGTGGAAGGTTCAGAAGGTGAGCGCGTAGTGTTCACGTTTGAATCACTCGGGGCACGTTGATGGCTGATCAGGTCATTGATAGTTCCGGAGTGAGCTCAGGTGATTTCTACCCATCTCAATTGCCGAATACTATATCCACCGACGGCAATCAGCATCCCGCAGGTGGCAAAAATGGAAACCTGTAGTGCCATACCTGCTCCTAGTCCTGTCCCAAAAATTGGGCCAAAGAGATCTGCTAATATCCCGCCCGGCTGCATGGCTGGCTCAAAGAATTGATCGGCTAATGGACCTGAGATTAAATATCCGATCGGACTACTCAACTGAGTTAAAAAAAAGCGAGTGGCAAACACACGCCCTTGCACCTCTGGTTCCACCTTCGACATCCAAATGGTTTGATTTGCACTGATAGGAAATGGAGAGCAGAATCCAGAAAACAGGGCCGTGCCAATTTTAGTAACAGTTTGTTGAGCCAGGGCTAGGACAATAATACCAACCTTCCAGAAGGCGCTGGCCATCAGAACACTGTGAATCCGGCGCTGAGGACCGCCCCAAATGCTCAGGGTCAGTCCGCCTAGGAGACCACCCAAACCAAAGAAAGCGAATAAGGTCCCCCACACGAGTGAATCATTGCCACTCCGAGCCAGTACCATCGCAGGAAGAATTGCGAATGTTGCACTATCAACGAAGTTATTGATCACCCAAAAGCTCAGCAAAGCCATTAGGCTAGGCCGACCCCAAAGATACTGAAAGCCAAAAGTCAGCGTTTGCCAAGGCGGCAGCTCATTGGATGGTGATGATTCTGGAGTCTGGGAAATATGAACTATTCCCAGACTAGCGATAGCAACAAAAAAGGTGGTGATATCAATGGCGAGAATGCCTGGGAACCCAATGTTGGCATAAAGAGCACCCGCTAAAATGGGTGCCAGGATAAAGGTGCCCGACGCCTTCACAGAACCTAAAGCCGTAACCCGGCCATAGTGCTGCTTAGGAACAATCAATGTTAGGGAAGCTGTATAGGCTAAGCCCTGAATATAGCCAAATAATCCGTTAATTGCGCCAGTGATATAGAGATGCCAAACCTGTAAATGATCGGAAAGAAAGAGAGCTAATAATGCCAGGGTGGAACATCCTGCGACACAGTCACCGAGTAACATTAAATATTTGCGAGAATAGCGATCGACCCAAATCCCGGCAAAGGGCGCTATTAGTAGTTTAGGTATTTGGGTGAAAAGCATAATGAGGGAAAGTGGCGTAGCTCGTCCAGTGGTTTCCCAGGCCCAAAGCGTGGTTGCAAAGTTGGTCAGTTCTGAGCCTAGAAGAGAGGCAAATTGCCCTAGCCAGATAATAAGAAAGGTATGCAAAGGGGAAGCTCCTGATCACAGGCTCAGATTGTTACTCAATGACGATGGCAAGCTGAACTAGCTTAAAAGGGGTTAGGGTTTACTCACTAGAGATTTTGAGCCGGAAACACAGTCTTTTTGCGCCCCAAACGCATTTTGTGTGGAGTTGCCTTAGTGAAGTGCCTGGAATTCAGACCAGCGTTAGTTATATCTACCGCTTACGAGCCAAGGTTATCCCATCTGCAATACCTAAGGTGCTGATATCGACACGCTTATCATGATGCAGACACTCATTGAGTGCTCGAATAGCTCTAGTATTGTGGTTTTGCATCATGGGTTGAGCGACTTTGCCTCCCCAAAGCACATTGTCAATGATGATCAGCCCTCCAGATCTCAGAAGTTGTAAACATTGCTCATAATAAGTTGGGTAATTTTGCTTATCCGCATCAATAAACGCAAAATCAAAGGTGCCGTTCTGGCCCGATGCGATTAACTGCTGAAGGGTTTCGGTCGCGGGAGCAATTCTCAGATCAATTTTGTCGGCTAGACCAGCCTGCTGCCAGTATCGACGGGCCACTGCTGCTGTCTTTTCGTTCACATCGCAGGTAATGATCCGACCATCGATTGGCAATGCTAGAGCCAACCACAGGGTGCTATAGCCGGTAAAGGTGCCAATCTCAATTCCGTTCTTGGCCCCCATGAGTTGGATTAGCAGCGCCATTAACTGCCCTTGGTCGGGGGCAATTTGCATCATTCCGTCACGACGTTTTGCGGTTTCCTGTCGCAGTTGGTTAAGCAGCTGGGATTCTCGTAAGGAGATGGATAGCAGGTAGTGGTAAAGAGTATCGCTGAGGCCAATGTTTTTATGATTTCTGCGCTTCCACATGCTTTCTAGTTTGGGGTGTGAGTAACTGCTGCTTGAGTTCGTTTAGATACAGCTCGGTCCCGATGGGTCCGGGTAAACCTAAACACAGATAGGCAGGGACAAAGTAGACTCGTCCGGATTTACTGGCCTTTAGAGATTGTCAATACCTTCGCCAAACGGTTAAAGATTTTCAGATGCTTGTCTAGGGTGTATCGCGCCTAAGTTGGCAACCTTGGCAATAATCTGTGCCCAAGAAA
>NZ_JANQOP010000085.1 GCF_028285745.1 Acaryochloris sp. IP29b_bin.137
CGGGTCGTTGCGACGGACGATGGAGGTTGGCTGAGGTGAGTCTGCGTTTCATTTGAAGGTTTCGATCCAAAGCGGATGAAATACTACGTTTGTAGTACCCAATCTTGCACAGGTTTTGGGCTTCGTCAAGGGGTTTGACTAAATTTTCTGATTTTAAGCCCAAAAAAGAAAACAGAGTCAGGGATAATCGCGTTAGTATCAATGCGGATTGAACGACTTCAAATATCCGAAAGACCTTTGTAGCAGATAGCTTTGGTGCATTCTTCATATGCAAATGATTCGTGAACCAGCGGTAACCCATCCTGATACCTCGATTGCCGAAGCCGTGGCGGCTTGGCATCAAAGTGAGTGTCGCTACTTAGTCATTGTTGAGTCTCAGCACCCGATTGGCTGGGTCTGCGATCGCAATCTAATTCAAGCGATTGCAACTGGCATGAATCTCGAGACCACCCCGATTCGAGACATTATGTCATCCCCCTTACCTACCCTCTCCACGGCAGAGGTGGATGATCCTGTCCGTCTCTCTCAAGTGATGCATCAACAGAATAGTCCTTGTATCGGCGTGTTGGATGCAACCGCTCAGTTGCAGAGAATCATTACAATGGATGACTTCGTTGAGCGGTATCAGCGGTTGCCCTCGTCCCCCCCAGGCATCATCGATCAACTGCAAGCCCGAATCCAAGATTTGGAAACTCAAGTCAGTGAAACCCAACTCCTAAAAGAAAAATTACGAAGTTCAGAAGGCAAAATCCGAGCCGTGTTTGAAGCCATGAAGGATTTTGTCTTTGTCTGCGATTTGAATGATGGTGAAATCAATAATATTGAAGTGGCTCCCACCAATTCCAGCGAAGGATGCGAGCCGGATGAAGAGCTGATTGCCACCACCGTCAATCAACTTTGGGAAAACCCTGATCATGAATGGTCTCAGATGATCCAGCAAGCCATCACCACCCAAGAAACCGTTAATTTTGACTATCAACTTGAGGTGGAGGGACAACCCATGTGGTTTACTGCCAGCATTTCGCCCCTTGTCGACAACTCCGTTGTTTGGGTCGCTCGGAATATGACCGATCGCCAAGATTCAGTCGTTTGGGTCGCTCGCAACATCACCGAACGCAAGCACTTTGAACATGAGCTACAGCTGTTGAATCAAGAATTGGAACGATCCAATCAAGAGCTTGAACAATTTGCCTATGTGGCTTCCCATGATTTGCAGGAACCGCTGCGGATGGTGATCAGCTTTACCCAATTGCTGAGTCAACAATATGCGGGCCAACTGGATGAGCAAGCCGATCAAATTATTGAGTTCGCCGTAGATGGGGCAACCCGCATGCAGCAGCTTATCCAAGATTTACTCAGTTATTCTCGGGTGGGTACCCAGGCCAAGGTGTCTGAGCAGGTGGATTGTAATCAGGTGGTGAAGACTGCGATCGCAAACCTACAGATCTCGATCCAAGAAAGTGGAGCGACCCTGAATCAGTCGCCTTTACCCACCTTAATGACCCATCCTCAACAGTTAACGCAACTTTTTCAAAACCTGATTGGCAATGCGATTAAATACCGAGGTGATCGGAGGCCCGTTATCGAAATTGGATGCCAAGAACAAGATCAAGACTATCGTTTTTGGGTGAAAGATAATGGAATTGGCATTGAACAACAACATGCCGATCGCGTATTTATGGTATTCCAGCGATTGCATACTCGAAAAGAATATGCAGGGACGGGAATTGGGTTAGCCATTTGCAAAAAAATTATTGACCAGCAAGGGGGAAAAATTTGGGTGGAGTCCGTTGTCGGTGAAGGGTCAACCTTTATCTTTACCTTGCCTAAGGTGGAACATCCAGCGACAGTCGTTTAACGGAGACCTCTCACTCAGAAATATGAAAGTAAAGCTGGTACGCTATGTCTAATGAAATATTCATTGAAATAGCATCCCAACCAAAACAATTGGATACGCGAATTCAAGATGGGAGAAACTAATTTCTTCTATTCTTGTGACATTTTGAAGGAGATGAGTGCAACCTAATAGGCAAAAAGGCATTGGTATTTGCATAAACTCCAAAACCCCAATTTTTAATGGCAAAGACTCCCATTAATATTCTCCTCATAGAAGACAATTCAGGTGATCCATTTTTGTCCGATACCCCAACGTTTAATGGCAGCGACTCCCATTGATATTCTCCTCGTAGAAGATAATCCAGGTGATAAATTTTTGATTGATCATATGCTGGACCATTGTTTTCTCCAATACACCTTGCATTGGGTCGAGAATGGGAGCGCTGCCATTGAATTTCTCCGTAAGCGCCACACCTATCAGGCCGCCCCCTCACCGCACCTTATCCTTTTAGATCTCAATCTGCCGATTCTGAAGGGGACTGAGGTTCTAGCCAATATTAAAGCCGACCCCAACTTACAGCAGATTCCAGTGGTGGTGATGTCTACGTCGAATGCTCCTGAAGATATCGAAGAGAGTTATCGGCTCAACGCGGACTACTATGTCACCAAACCCAGTGGCTTAACTGAATTAAATGAAAAAGCCAAAGATATCAAAAATTTTTGGCGAAATTGGCTAGAAAAGACTTGATTACGCGGTTCTTCATTCTTCTCTGTCCCTCAAGGTGTGTTTATCCTGCGTGAAATAAAAATGGCAAAGTCACTTAAACCCAAACGAACAAATTCCCCTCCAGAAGAAGAGCGGTCTTCCCATGAAGATGCGAAAATTCGAGTGTTGCTAGTTGAAGATAATCCTGGGGATGCCTTTCTTATTCAAGGCATGTTGGGGGTCAAACGCAGTGATGATTCCATTGAATACCAACTGACTCATGTTGATAAGCTGGAGGATGCTCTCGGCGCTCTAGCGAAAACTGAATTTGAGGCGGTATTACTCGATTTGTCTTTACCCGATAGCCATGGGTTAGCCACGCTCAACCAAGTTTTAGAGCAGGCTCCCACGCTGCCGATCGTGGTGTTCACCGGATTAGATGATGAAACCGTGGCGATGCAAGCCGTGCATCAGGGCGCTCAAGATTTCTTGGTCAAAGGCCAAGTGACGCCAGGTTCTCTAGTGCATGCTATTCGCTACTCCATTGAACGCCAACAAAATGAGATAGCGCTGAAGCAAAAAACCATTGAATTAGAGCGCGTCAATAAAGCACTTCGCCGTCGGTCGATTGAACTGGAAGCCGCGAATACAGAACTGGAAGCTTTTAACTATACCGTCTCTCATGATTTGAGAAATCCCTTAACGGGTATTAAGACAGGATGCGCTTTGCTCACGACTTATATGGGAGATCAAGATCCGCGGGTCAAGACGTATCTGAATACGATTCAAGATTACACTCGGCATATGGCGACGTTGCTGGAAGGGCTGCTACAACTGTCCAATATTGGCCGCAATCCCATCCAGTTACAAGTAGTTAACCTCAGCTCAACCGTGCAAACGATTGCCCGACAACTTTTGCAACAAGAACCGGAACGCAACGTTAAATTTGTGATTGAGCCCAAAATCGGCGTGGACGGGGACACGCATCTGCTTTGGGTGGCCCTGGAAAATCTCTTGGGGAATGCCTGGAAGTATACGAGTGCGCTGGATCATGCTCAAATTGAGTTTGGGAAAACCACCCTAGCAGGCGTCACACGGGAACCTCTGAATGCGGCAGAAACCGTTGCTCCCAATCAACCCATTTACTTTGTCCGAGATAATGGGGCTGGCTTTGATATGAGCGCTGCGGATCGGATCTTTTTACCGTTTCAACGACTCTCTAATGCGGAAGACTTTTCCGGCAGCGGGATCGGTTTATCAACGGTGCAACGCATTATTCATTGCCATGGGGGGCAAATTTGGTTTGATGCGGTGGTGAATCAAGGTGCTACATTTTATTGGACCCTGGCTCACAAACAGTAATTCCCAGGGTGTACCCCAATGCTGACACCCGATACGTTAGCCCCTTCCATCCCCTCTCCCTCGATCGCCCTTTTTGTAGAAGTTTTGGTCGATTGCCCCGGTGTCGATCAACTGTTTGTCTATCGTATCCCCGCTAATCTAAATATTCAGCCGGGGGATATTGTGAGTGTCCCGTTTGGCCCTCGACAGGTCGGGGGGATCGCCATTCGCCTCCTCGTAGATCTCCCCCCAGAACTGGCGACCACTCGAATTCTGGCCGTGGGAGACATGGTTTGCAATACCCTTTTCCCCCCAGGCTATTGGCAGTTATTAGAACAGGTGGCGAGGTATTACCAGACGTCCTTGATGGCTGTACTGCGAGTGGCATTGCCCCCAGGCTTGCTGCAGCGATCGCAACGCCGTATCCGCCTAAGCTCTGCCTCTACCGTTTCTCAGTCAGCGAATTTAGGCGTATCCGCCCAAGCGATACTCCACCTGCTTCAACACAGTCCAAATCAAGATTACACGTGGCAATATCTCCGCCGCCAGATTAAGAAGGCCCCTGCGGGGTTACGAGAATTACAGCAGAAAGGCTTGGTGGAAAGCTATCTGCATACCCAAGCACCAACCCAGTCCAAACAGCAGCAAGCGGTGACCCTGACTGCCTATCCAGGCACCGATCTGACGGCTCGGCAGCAAGAAGTGTTGACGATTCTCAAGCAAGAGGGGGGAGAGTTATGGCTCCAAGATTTACTGCGGCTCGCCCATACCAGCACCAGTATGCTCAAGAATCTAGTCCATAAAGGCTGTATTACCATTCACGCCCGCGAAAGACTCCGATTCGAAACAAGCCAAAGTCCCCCCGATCAACCCCAGCATCTCACCACCGATCAAGCACAGGCGTTGGATCAGATTTATCGACTGCAGGGGTATCGGGAGGTTCTCCTCCACGGGGTAACGGGGTCCGGGAAAACAGAGGTCTATCTCCAGGCTATCGCCCCCCTGCTGGCGCGTCAGCAATCCGTGCTGGTCCTTGTGCCAGAGATTGGACTCACCCCACAGCTTACCGATCGATTTCGGGCTCGGTTTGGCGATCGCATTCGGGTGTACCACAGTGCCTTGTCCGTCGGAGAACGGTACGATACTTGGCGATATTTGCTAACGGCTTCGGCTCAAGTTGTAATCGGCACTCGTTCGGCCATCTTTGCCCCTGTCGCCAATTTAGGCCTGATCGTGCTAGATGAAGAGCATGATACTGGCTACAAGCAAGATCAACCTGCTCCTTGCTACCATGCCCGTACAGTGGCCCGTTGGCGAGCCCAACAAGCCAACTGCCCCCTTATTCTTGGATCGGCGACCCCCTCCTTGGAAAGCTGGTTTCAAGCTCAGGGAGATGCCCAGCAGACCAAGGCTGTTTCCCCCCATCCGTCCACCGATTACCTGTGCTTACCCCAGCGAGTGAATGCCCGCCCCCTCCCTCCCATCGAAATTGTGGATATGAGACTAGAGTTAGCCAATCGGAACCATTCGATCTTTAGTCGGCTCCTGCAAAAACGATTGCGAGAACTTAAACAAAACCAACAGCAAGGGCTTTTATTTATGCCCCGGCGAGGCCACAGTACGTTTGTCTCTTGTCGGAGCTGTGGCTATGTCGCTGAATGCCCCAATTGCAGTGTTTCCCTGACCTATCACCATAGTCCTGACGCTCGCCAGACAGTGCTGCGCTGTCATTATTGCAACTTTACCCAACCGCAGCCCCAACATTGTCCGATCTGTCAGTCCTCCTATTTTCGCTTTTTTGGCAGTGGCACGCAAAAAGTCATGGAAGAATTAAGCCAAACCTTTCCTGATTTACGAGTCCTTCGTTTCGATAGTGATACCACCCGCCGCAAAGGGGCCCACCGACTGCTGTTAAGTCAATTTGCTCGGAGGGAAGCGGATTTGATGGTCGGGACCCAAATGCTAACCAAGGGGATTGATTTACCCCAAGTACAATTTGTCGGGGTACTGGCTGCCGATAGTTTACTCAACCTACCCGATTTCCGATCGGGTGAAAGGACGTTCCAAACGCTGTTGCAGGTTGCAGGCCGCGCAGGGCGAGGAGACAGTCCAGGCCAGGTGATTCTCCAAACCTACACCCCAGAACATCCTGTGCTTCAGTCCGTTCAGAACTATGCATTGGATACGTTTCTACAAGCAGAAATGACCTTTCGACAGGACGCCGCTTACCCTCCGTTTCAGCAATTAATCCTGTTGCGCCTTAGCGGCTTAAATGAAGCAACCGTCGAAAAAATATCCCAAACTATTGCGACCTATCTGGCCAACTATCTGAAATCTCATTCCTATCAAGGAACCATACTAGGTCCAGCTCCCGCGAACATCTTGAGAGTGGCTCGCCACTATTACTGGCATATATTAATTAAACGCCCTTTACCCGACAATCCGACCCAAGAGACTTGGCCTTTTCCTCAGCAGGCTTGCCAAGCCCTGTGTCCTCGCAATCTGCGCCTTCAAATTGATATTGATCCGCTTAAACTCCTGTGACATAGCGCCTAGGCGATGGCAAAAAAATAAAGCACACCCTCAAAAGATGTGCCTTAAAAAAATGTGCTTTATTGCTCTGGAATTTAAGTTAAAGCTTGAAAGCACTTAATACTCTGCGGGGTGAAAAGTAATGGGAGAGTAATTGAGCCAGTGACAGCAACATAAACGGTGGAATAGTCTGAGAATAACGCCCGATCAATCGTCTCGGTTCTTGAATCAAGCGATAGAGCCATTCAAGACCTGCTTGTCTCACCCACCGAGGAGCCCATTTCTTTAAGCCAGCATAAACTGGAAAGGCACCCCCTAGACCAATCATCACTGCCTGAACTTGTCCCTGATGTTCCGCCATCCACTTTTCTTGTTTGGGGCAACCTAGCGATAAAAAGACCAACCCCGCGCCAGATGCATGGATTTCCTCAATCAATTCTTGATCTTCCTGGAGGGTAAGGGGGCGGAAGGGCAACGGTTTCATGGCAGCAATGTCCAAGTGAGGATATTCCTGTTCCAGACGAGTGCGCATCCTATCCAGAATGGCTTGCTGAGACCCCAGGAAAAACACCTTGATATTCTGCTCGGAAGCTTGTTGGCAAAGAGATTGGAGAATATCCATGCCAGCCACCCGATCTTGCCTCTCTCGGCCAAGTAATTTCATCATCCAAACGAGTGGCATACCGTCTGGGGTGACCATGTCAGCTTTTTGCAGGACTTGCGAAAATTTTGGGTGCCAGTAGGATTCCATCAACATATGGACATTGGCTACACAGACGGCCCGACTCTCTTTTCGATGAGCCCACTGCATGATGGTACCCATGGCGGGTTTAAATCGAAGCGCGGTGACGGAAGCGTTAAGAATCTGCTCACAAGGCAAGGCTTCGTATATGGACACCGTGTTCTGGTTGGACACGTTCTTGGACTGTGGCAGATGCATCAGTACCTGTTCTGCAGCGATGTTGGAAATTGCAAGGGTTGGATTGGGCAGAGTCGTTTTCATAACGTTTACTCAGGTAACTCAGGGCGATTTGGGAGTGAGTTGTGAAGATGTGGCTGCAGATAAACTGCCATCTATTTGTCTGGAGGTTGGAAGGTATTGCAGATACCAGTAAGCTTGATTTGAAATCTTGGACTTTTTTTGGGTTGTGACTATCGTGTCCTTTGACTTGCCCTAAAGCAGTGATCTAGAGCACAGGGAGTGAGAAATATATCTTGATATCGATCCCCTAGCGTTTATTTTTCTCTATAAAAGTAATTACGGGAAGCGGAAGCGGTGATCTCAAGGGTTTTGGGCCTGAGCCTCCAGTGTGGAGATCGTCTGGGTCTTAATTGAATTGGCTTCCCCGTAGGGGCCACTGTGGCTGAGGAAATCGTCTCCAGCATCAGCCCGTTTAGTTTTCGCTCAGTAATCATTAGGCGCGCTATGCCACAGGCGTCACAGGGAAATATCTTTAGACCGAGCCGCAGGGCTGATCTAGCATCACTGGCGTTAGGGTCACACCTTGCCCTAAGAAGCTGAATATAAGAAAAAGGATTTTATCGAGATTTGTAGTTAAAATTAGAGGCTAAAAATCCAAGATCTAAAAGACTAAAATCTAGACAAAAAGAATAAGTTGCCCCAGCTATCAATGCCTAAAAAATAGGCATCGAACACTCGACAATCGAATAAATATTCTGTCAGTACTCACTTCTAGTTCAGTAAAATATATGGATTGCAGACTTTAGCACCTGTCTCAACTTGTTGATAGTTAAGATATGTAAAATTCCAAGCATTTCTTGCGATTGAGCCTGAGAAGTTCACAGAACGGCAACCCTTAACGATCTACACAGACCGAAGTCCCCAACCCCTCTATCCCCCGGTCTAAACCTGTTGATGTTGGTTCTATCTCCATTGTTCATCAGTCTGCCAGTCGATCCCTATGAAAAAGACAACTCTGTGCATTTATGCGGTGTGGGCTTGGGCACTTCTCCTCTCTCCCAGTCAAGCCAGACCCGCCTCAATACAAAGCATCACGTTACGGCCAAGGCCCTTACAGTCAACCGTCGGCTACTCAAGTGGATCGCCATCCCGAGCGGGCTGTGATGCGGAACAACTCCCTATCCCCGGCTCTGGGCAATCTGCTGATTCCATCTCATCCCCGACTGAGCGACGCAAACGCTTAACCCGCACTGCTGTTTGGCAGGATTTGCGATCGCACCCCATTCGTAATACCAACTCGTCTTCACTTACCCTTCATGAGTCTGACCCTGATGATGGAGATCGTCGCCTTTATCGTCCAGTTCCGTCGCGACGCCTTGCTATTGTTGAAGCACAAGGCTGGACTCGGGATCAGAATGGTCGAATACACTTGACCTCCAAACCCTCAGCTTTCCGCAGCAATAGAACTGATTGCTGATGGAACTGAAGCAGCCATCAGTGGCGATCAGGATAATGCTGGGATATCTCATCACCAACGTCCATAAGCAGCCCCAAGAGCGATAGCGTGCAGCGAGATTGCCCATTCCCCCGATGGTGGACTAACTATCGTTGGCCCTATCCTGACCTGTCCCAGCAATGTTAGAAAATCGGTTTTAGACCTCCAATCACAGCAGAAATCAGGGGCTTCCTCCACAAGAGAGCGGTTGCCATTTATAAGGCTGAGGGCAACCTGATCACCCAAAACGCTGTAAAAGAAGATAATCAGGGCTGTTAGTTGACAAATATTCTCAGTTAATACTAAGGTGTTGCTGGATCTATCGGTTCCAAACTCTTCTGATAAAAGTTGGTTCCCTAATCAGTGGTTAGGAGCCAATTTGGTCATGAAACCTGATTCACTTGAGCCGCGCTGACAAAGGGGGTCATAGATCCTGGCTCCCTTTGTTTTTTTGTGATCTGCTTCGGCAGACCACCCTGGTTGCGGTTGACCTCCTATGATTTATTTCACGTAGATTCAACATGCAGCCCTGGTATCGTCCAACCTTTGCTCCTGAGCACGGCGCATTACTCGTTTTATTTGGGTCTTTATTGTCTGGAGCGGCACTCGCTCAGTCTTGGACATCAAATACGACCTGGGCTTGTGTCTGTGCCGGTTGTGCGTTACAGGCTGAGCATCCCCTGGTCGTCCAACTTAAGCAGAGGCGATCCTGGAAACCTCGCTATTTAGTTTGGGCCGGAATCTATGGGAGCTTGAGCCTCTCTATGGCCCTTTATCTCGCCCTGAAAACCCCAGAATTGCTCGGGTTATATTTTCTGGGTCTGATATCCCTCCTGATCGATGGGATTGCGGTACTAAAGCATCAACAAAAATCTATTGCCAATGAACTGGTCATGTTTGCTGCGATCTGTTTGTCGACCCTACTCGCCTATGGTGCAACAACAGGAGCCTTGACAGTTCAGGCTTGGGGCCTATGGATATTAAATACCTTGTTTTATGCCAGTGCCATTTTTACGATTAAGCTGCGAAAAACAAAAACGAATCATCTCAAACCGGGGGCTATCTTTTTAGGGATTGCAGTTCTCGTCACCCTTGGATTGTTTTATTACCAATGGCTCCTTCCCTTAACAGCCCTCACTTTAGCCTTGGCAGTGTTGAAATTTGGTGTCGTCGTCTGGCAAAGAGACTGGTACACCCAATGTCAGTTTGAGCACGTTGCCCGTTTTGAGACCTACTTCACAGTAGCCTATGTCTGCTTAGTCGCCCTAACTGTCTTACCCCCCACCTTGCCTAGGGCATAGGCTTTAGTCTTAATGATAATTATTTCTATTATTGTTTTGGAGATCTGCTATGACAACCCATTACAAAATAACGCTCGTCAATGCCGATAAGGGCCTTGAAGAAACGATTGAGGTTCCTGATGATGAATATATTTTGGATGTGGCGGAGGACAATGGGCTGGATCTACCCTTTTCCTGTCGGGCTGGCGCTTGCTCTTCCTGTGCGGGGAAGGTGCTAGAGGGCACCATTGATCAAGCCGATCAATCCTTTTTAGATGATGACCAAATTGGCGAAGGCTATGCCTTGTTGTGTGTTACCTATGCGTTATCTGATTGTGTGATTGCCACTGATCAAGAGGAAGGGTTGTACTAGCGCGGCGTTTTTCTCAACTGACTATACTCCAACCAATCGGTAAAGTGGGCGCGGTTTCATGTTCTGCATCCAACGCTGCCGTGGCGGTTTCCTGATTTAAAATCTCAATCACCTGGTTATAAATCGTGTCGGCTTGCTCTGGCGAATTAGCAATGCTGGTCAAGCCAACCTTGCCGAATTCAGATAAACATCCCATCAGGTGAAAGACCGTTCCCATCTCGCTGCCAGTCTCGAAATGTAGATGGTGACGCGCAATAATATCCATCAAGTCATCCGGCAATAAGCCTTGATAAGTGGGTTGGCGGAGATTATCCGACGCCACATAGTATTTAGGTAGCCCTTGCTGACCAAAAAACAAGCCGCTATGCATATCATAAAAGCCATTGGTCAGCAATTTCAGGGTCATAAAGGGATGGGTGGTGCCCCCTTTTCTCAGGTTAATTTCAATGGCTTGGACATCCCAATGGATGCACCCATCTGCCAGCAGGCGCTTAGCAACCACAAAGTCAACCCCAAATCGTTCCAGAACGCCTTTTTTGGCCAGGTTTTCACCGACCTTGAGCCCCAACTGCTGAAGCTGAAGGCGATAATCTTCTGCGGCTGGAAATCGGCATCCTAGATAGATTTGTTGATTAGGACCCCCTAAAATCTGATCATGGGTCGAGAGAATTTCGACTTCACCGTTGGGAGTGATTTGGCCCTGCACACTGGGGGAGGTCTTATACTCTCCCTCGATAAAGGCTTCGACAATCGCACCTAGTTTAGGGATGCGATCGCAAAAATGAGACCAAGTTTCGGTAGGAGACTCAAAGGTGAGATGTGGCAAGCGATCGCAAATTGCGTTCCGTCTCTTTTCGGGTGTATCAATATCTCCTACATCTCGTAAATCCAATAGGGCATTCCCTTCCCCAGAGAACCCCTCGTTCAGCTTAATTACCATCCGTTGAAGTTGAGGCTGCCGCTGCCAGAGATCGACTGCCGCCTCTATCAACGCTTCCTTCTCCCACACCAACGAGCTGCCATCGGGATGAGGAATGCCACACTCTGCAAATACCTGTCGACTGCCGCTCTTTGTTCCTAGATATAGCAGCGTCGGATCAGCTGCCAGCAGCGGGATATTAAGCTTGACTGAAATTTCTCGCTCTAAGGCCGTCGAGTTAAAGCAGATCATATACGAACAGCCTGGCCGCATGGAATGACGAATCCGCTCCATCAACCGAGGCCGTTCTAGAATTTTCTGGCTCAGGGGCTTAAGAGATTGATCATAAATCGGCAGCAACAACAAGCGATCTCGGGCATGGGAAAATGGAATGCCAGGCAAAAGCTGGAGATAATAATCAATCACAATCGGCGGCAACGGCTGTGAGGTCACATAGATCAAGCGCGTTTTCGGATCGCGGAGCCGAATCAGCGAAAATAGCAGTCGCTCCTCATAATGCAAAAAACCATCAATTTTTTGCAGCTCTTGTTGATCCACGCTAAACGAGGGAATAACCAGAATATCGGAATGTCCCGTATCAATCGTTTCAATCTCTTGCCAGCGATCGCACAACTGAGTTTGAAGCCGCTTAAAAGCCTGTTCGACAGCCGCTAGATCTTGCATCCCTCATGCCTATGCCTTCAATATTTGCCATCTTAGCTGCCTAGCTGCTATTGATCGTGATTTGTATCAGCTTCTGCCCGTGAATATTCATCCGCAGCCAATATAATTCTTCAGATTCACCATTGTGCCCCCTATCCGTATATCCCCGGAAATCATTAAGAATCACAAATCCCGCTGATGGGTAGGAATTCAGTAGTTTCTCAGTGGCAGTGCTTCGCCCAAATCAGACAGATTATATATATACTCTGCGAAAAGAAATCGAAACTTTAAAGTTGCGAAGCGAACCGTTTTCTCCTGCGGGTTTGTATTGACCGAACATCAGCCCCTAAAAACCGTGACTGACCACTCTGATCACACCATGCCTCCGTCCTTGAGTTATATGTTGTCTCAATTGTCCTACATGGAACAGGTGCGACTGATCATGACTCATCCATTTTTTACAGGTCAGTGTCCAGAGTGTAAAACCAAGCTCCATATCACTGAAAGAGCGATTGGCAATTGCCAGTGCCCAGCCTGTCACTGGACGGACCGCCGCGATAGCCATTGAGATAAGAGGGGCCAGTTTCAGCGTCAGAAACTACAGCACATGAAAAATCAACGGGTAATTGTAAGGCTCATCTGGGTTTAGAAAGCTATGGCGAATGGCCAGTGCAGGCATAATCCAATGAACTAGAAATAATAAGCCTAGCAGCGGGAATCCGATAATGACCCAACATAAGATATTGAACAAGATGCCATAGAACCAAACGTTCACATGAAAGTTGATCGCTTCTCTGGCATTTTCTTTAATCACTGGGTCATCAGAAACCAGTAAGATGACCAGCGGAATGCCAATGGATAAAACCAAGGCACTGAGGAAAATAGAACCATGACTCAAAGACGACAAGAGTTTGCGTTTATCTGGATCGTAGATATTGGCAACCATGAACTAGCCTTTTTAAAAGCAACGGTTCAAGCACAGCGAGTCTTGAACTGATTTGATCTTACTCAATCTTCTTGGGAAAGCGAACCCCAGAAATCCGATCCGACCTTTCCTTCTCCAGTGGCCTTAAAAAAACTCCAGTTCGCAATGAACTGGAGTGCTTCAGAGAGTTAAATTTTCAAGAATGAAGCTTGCCAAAGAATGGCAGTACATTTAGTAAGTCTCTACGTGCCAACGATGTGCTTTTTTCAGTTCTCGTTGATATTCACTCCAATTGACACCATCTTTACTGGCTACAGCACTTAGCGCTTCATCAATGCCATTTTCCATTCCTTTCAAACCACAAATGTAGGTGTGGGTGTTTTCCTGTTGAATCAGCTGCCAAAGCTCATCGGCATGTTCTGCAACACGGTGTTGAATATACATCCGTCCACCATCAGGATTCTTCTGCTCACGACTAATCGCCTTTGTTAAGCGGAAGTTGTTGGGATAGCGACGTTGTAAATCTTCTAAATCCTTGTTATAGAGGATGTTGGGGGTTGTGGCTACACCGAAAATCAACCAGGTCTTGCCATTAAACTTGGGCGTGTCATTGGGTTTTACCCACCCCAGCAAGTTAGGTAACCAGAATGGATTGGATTTAGCATCTTCATTTTCTTTAAACAAATGCCAGAGGAAAGAGCGGAAGGGGGCAATTCCAGTCCCGGTTCCCAGCATAATGATATTGGCATTGGGATCGTCGGGTAAGAGCATCTCTTTACCCACAGGGCCTGTGATTTTGACATCATCACCTGGCTTTAGATTACAGAGGAAGCTGGAGCAAACACCATAGACTGTTTTACCCGTGTCAGGATCGGGATACTCTAATTGGCGCACACAGAGCGAGACCGTTTTGTCATCTAGATAATCACCGCGGTGGGCGGAGGCAATGGAGTAAAGACGAATCTTGTGGGGTTTGCCTTTATCATCCGTCCCATCTGCAATGATACCGATGCTCTGGCCTTCTACATATTTCAAGTCGCCCCCAGAAATATCGAAGATTAGATGTCGACATGTCCCTATTCCACCAGATCCAACTAATTCTTCGTTAGAGATGCATTTACCCACAAAGGGTTTGTTCGGACGGTAGATATTAATCGGAACATCGACCTTTTTCTTTGCTTTTTTCGCTGCAGGTGCGGGAGCCACCGCTGCCACAGGCTTAGCCGTTTTAGCCTTCTTCTCAGGGGGTGTAGCGATGGCGGTCGGTTTAGCCCCTGTTTTGCCAGACGCTTCAAATTCGCATTTGATGCCACAGGTTAAATTGCTAGGGGACACCCAACACGAAAATTTGCAGGACAGACCTTCCATTTCCGGCATCTCTTGGTCACTGAGGGTAAATTCAACTACCCGTGCATTTGAAACACCATATTTTTTCAGAGTCTGATTAAATTCAGCCAATATAGCCATTAACTTGGGTTCAACCTCTCCGGCTAACCCTTTCATGCTTTCATAATCCATTCTTAATGCTCACTCATCATT
>NZ_JANQOP010000112.1 GCF_028285745.1 Acaryochloris sp. IP29b_bin.137
AGGTGGGGCCAAGCTAGTCCAAGCGCAAAAAAGTATCAGTGGTTCAGCGCTGGCTTGGAGTCCAGATGGTCAGACCCTAGCCTTAGGGGGCCAGCAAGGGGAATGGCAGCTTTGGACCCAAAGTGCACGAGGTCAAGGATTTCTCTAGTTGTTGAATGGGGAGTATTGCTAATGGATTTGTTTAAAGCATCCGCGCCTAAAGCGGACCCAGAACAGATTGAACGACTGAAAGCCTGGGTGTATGAAGGCTTTGCGGTTCCTGCTGATATCCCAGTATCCATTAGTCAGTTGGCCTGTCATGAGCCGGGTTGCCCACCCATAGAAACGGTGATTGCGATCATGACCCAGCCCCCTCAGCAATATAAGCTCCATCAGGCTGTTCATGAGATTGCCCAGCCAGATATTGATGCTCTCTGTAAATCTTTGGGTTAGGGTCTGGTGTATTTTATTTGGTCAGTGATATAACGCCCCGTGGCCTGAGCCAGCGGGGCGTTATGATTTATGAGGGCTGAGCTGTATTAGTTGGCGCTATAAGGCAAAGATGAATGGTGCAGATTAATCTTTAAATTGCCGTTTTCATCTTTAACGTAACCAAGGGTAAACTCCACTTTTACTTCTTCACCATCGGTTTTGGTGAAGAAGTAATTTCCCATTGCTACAGCTGAGTCATCGTCAATAATGATGCCTTCATTTTCCCAGCGAACTTTAGTGTAAGGTGCAAGGGCAAACCCCTTATCTTCTTTCAAATCTTGACCAATGAAATAGGATAAGGCTTCTTGTTTGGTCCCTCGGAATTGATCCTCAGACGCTAAGGTGGGCTTGAACAAAACGGAACCCATATCAAACCCATAGAACTTATCAATATGGGCGATGGCTGCTTGTTTAGGGTCTTCAGCTTTGCCGATTTCTACAATGCCATTACCCCATGCGGCTTGCGCTGCTTCAACTTCTTCAGTGGTGATATCGGAAGCGTAAGCGCTTGCAGGGATGAGGATACTCGCTAATGCAAGAGTTAATGCTTGTTTCTTCACTTTTATCTCCAAATAAATAAAAAAACTTAAGCCTGTGCTGATTTTTCAGCCAGGCTTTAAGGATATGAACTGTCCCAATTTTATAAGATTTAAGGAATTTTTTATTTTTGATCCACGGTGTAATTGTGAGGAAAGTGCAGTGATATTTTCAAAACTGCTGTCGTTCCAGGTCGTGAGATTGCGATGGCCGTTAGCGTACTGTCGGGTCGTCCGCAGGACTTAGCTCCTTTTTAGGAGACAGACCGGTCGGAGACCATTGCAATACTTCAAACGCTCTTGAGACAACGAATCTGGTTATAAATAACGATAAACTCGAAAAATCTACATCCAAAGAAAGGAGTTACTCGTATTCTATATGTGAGCAACAGCCAAGCGTCGGCTTACGCTGCTCAACCAATGCAAACTCCTAAAAGGAATTCTCCATTATGAAAACGACGACTAAAGCCGTTGCTGTTACCACCGCTTTATCCGGTGTGCTAGCCCTCGGTCTAGTGGCAACCCAATCGGATGATGCAGTGGCTGGTAAGCCCGGTTATGAAAAATGTGCGGGTATCGTCAAGGCTGGTCTCAATGACTGTGGTACTAGCAAGCATGACTGCTCTGGTAAAGCCACCGTTGATAACGATCCAGAAGAGTGGATTTATGTACCAGCAGGTACCTGCGAAAAGATTGTTGGATCTACATTGAAAGAGGCTGCCCCCCCTGCTGAAGCGGTTGAAGAAGGCAAGAAGGAAGGTTAGGTCGCTTCAATTATGCAAAGTTTGAGTGCCTGCTTTTCACAAGCAGGCACCTTACGTTTTGGAGTATTTTATGGTTGCAATGACTGCAATTCAGGGTGCTGGGATTGGGTTGAGATCGCAACATTACACCCATATCCTCACCCATCAACCGACCATACCCTGGCTAGAAGCCCTCTCCGACAACTATCTGGGGGGTGGTTTGCCCCTGTATCATCTGGAACAAATTCGAGCTCAGTATCCGATCACCCTCCATGGCGTTAGTCTGTCCTTAGGGTCAGCGGATCCGCTGAATATGAACTACCTGACTCAGCTGAAACAGCTGGCGGATCGGATTGAGCCAGTCCACGTCTCCGATCATCTGGCCTGGGTGTCCGTCAACGGCCATTACTTTAATGATTTAGCGCCGTTGCCCTACACTGAATCAGTGCTCCATTACGTTGCCGAACGGATTCTGCAGGTACAGGACTTTCTCGGTCGCCGGATTTTGATTGAGAACCTATCGCCCTATCTCCAGTTTCGCCACAATAGCTTAACCGAATGGCAGTTCTTGGCCGCCCTCTTGGATGAGGCCGATTGTTATTTGCTGTTGGATATCAACAATGTCTACGTCAATTCCACCAATCATGGGTTTGACCCCTTGGACTATCTGAACGCGCTGCCTGCCGAACGGATTAAAGAGCTCCATCTGGCAGGTTACGAAGAGCAAGACCACTTTTTATTTGATACCCACGGCTATCCGGTCCAGCCTGGGGTTTGGGAGCTATATCAACAGGCCCTTCAGCGATTTGGTCCAGTGCCAACACTGATTGAATGGGATACGGATATTCCCAGCTTTGATGTTTTGATGGCCGAAGCCCAGCAGGCCGACACCTATCTATGTCAACACCACCTCCAGAATTAAGGGAGTTACAGAGGTTGTTTTATGGTGCGATCGCAACCAAAGACGCCGACAGCATCCAACAGCTCCAACCTCAAATGCTCAGCACTGAACACCTCTCCTTCGAACGAGGTTTATCGGCTTACCAAGGCAGCGTCGTCGGTAAATTGAGCCGTGCCCTCGAAGATATTTATCCCGTCTGTTGTCGGTTGGTAGGGGTCCAATTTTTTACCGCCATGGCTCGGCAATATATCCGCCGACATCCATCCCAAACCCCTGACCTCGGAGATTATGGGGAACAGCTCCCGGCCTTTATCGCGCAGTTTGAACCGGCGGCTTCATTACTCTACCTGCCGGATGTGGCCCGCTTAGAGTGGCATTGGCACCGCATTTTTAACAGTGCAGACCAACCGGGTTTAGATTTGGCTGCCTTAGGGCAAGTGCCGCCTGACCGTTGGCCCGAATTAGTGCTCCAGCTCCCCGACCATAGTGTGTTGATGACCTCTCCCTATCCTGTTCACCGAATTTGGCAAGCCAATCAGGTCGATGCCGCCAGTAACGAGACCATCGATTTAAATGAAGGCGAGGTGAATCTGTTTCTCTGGCGAGACCAGTATGAAACTCGCATTGATTTGCCCAATTCTGCTGAGTGGCAGCTCCTACAAGCGTTTGCTTCTGGTGCTCCATTTGGAGAGATTTGCGCCCAGTTTGAGCACAACGACGAAATTGACGTGACCGCCCTGCTGCCGATCTGGGTTCAGCGGGGATGGATAACCGGATTCACTCTCAGCTTAGATAAGAATAGTTAGGCTCCCATGGAAGCTTTCAATCAAATCAACAGCAGTCAATATCTGTACCTCGAATCAATTACCGAACCCGAAGATAATACTCTACGTCTAGTCTTAGCCGAAGCTAAAGCGAATGGCCCAGAGCATGACCTGGAAATAGCTGGCACAACAATATCTGGGCTTCGTAACATTGAAACCACTGAAGGCTGTGCTATTTATGAAATATTTTTTGCTGAGTACATTTGTTACAACGTCACGAACGAGTCTTATGCTGATAATGCACCTCAAGACACATATGTAGGCAAGTTGGCTCGCCTCTACAAAAGTTCGGCCTATATAGCGTTTATGGAGGTTAGCACGTTCGCGACTTCTGACTACCCAGGTCCATTCAGCCACTATGGTTTTTGTTGTCTAAATCATTGCGTTGATGTTATTTCAACCACAAAGCCGCAGATTGTGCGTCGTGTTGTAGCCTAACAAGGGTCTGCAAGGGACGCTCGCGCCCCTGAGACCAATTTGTTTTGTTAGGTGGCAGTTGTTATTCGTCTGGTAGAAACTCAGCATCCATCATCTGCTCTGACGTGTAAGGGGACTCCACAGGAAAGGTTTCTAGAGGAAGTCCTGTTTCTTCTGCTGCTTTGTTACGAGCCTGTTGGTATGTCTTATCAAAAATCTGTGGATAGAAGTTCTTAAGGCTGGGACTGTCTTCTAGGGTGTCCTGTATGCGAAGACGATGCTCAATGATAGTCCCGCGCCAGCTATTACTCCGTTTACTGGGTTGGTACTGCCACTTGAGTAGATGCATGAAAAGAACACGGAGATTACTTCTCAATGCATTCTTTTCATGGCGTCCCAAACTCTCAACCTCTTCAATCAAATTCTCAAGATCTAGCTCACTAAATTGACCTTGCTTCAGTAGCTCAGCCGTTTTATCGATCCATTCAACGAAATCAGTTTCATAGAGAAATTCGTTAGATCGATGATCGCTCTCACCAGATTTTCCAGGGCTAGGGAGTTGGGTGCTGGTCATATCGTCACCAAAACTTTGGTTACATCACTAATCTGACACATTGACGAGTAGTTCTGGATCACAAAAATCCAGACCTTTGATTAGACTGGTTTATCTCCTAAATTCGCAAAATCTACTTCTAAGCGATTGTGCCTCAACTTAAACCTGCGTGTACCCTGGACAGAGGTATCTGCGATTTCATCCCTGCAGATAGCGGTAACAACGCCTCAACAGTTGGCCGTTAAAATCTAAGGGCAGGTAAGGCGTAACCCCTTAAAATTTGTGACCCAGACTAAGCCCACAGATATATGCCAAGTCCGTTGTTTTAACCAGGACTTGGTCAACCAAGCGAATGAAGCACTGCCGGGAGAAGATCTGCTAGTGGAAGCTCAAGTGCTGTTCAGTGCGTTAGCCGATCGGTCCCGGTTAAAGATTTTGTATGCCCTGAGCGAGGGGACAGAACTTTGTGTTTGTGATGTGGCGTCTTTGCTAGAAATGAAGATTGCCACGGCGTCCCACCACTTACGAAAGCTACGGGATCTCCAAATTCTGAAGTATCGCAACGATGGCAAATTAGCGTACTACTCTCTCAAGGATCAGCGCGTCGCAGAAATTCTTCACCATGCTCTGAATCAGTTAGTCGAGTAAGTCATTCTAATATTGGCTTGAATGTTTTATTTGGGTACAGTAACATTCTAATACTGCTTTGAATGTTTGAACGTGGAGAGTCGCTATGAGCGATCATTGCTGCCAAGCCAAAGCCAATGCATTGTCAAAGCTGAGAAAGCAACAGGCAAAAGTGCTTTGGGCTGTTCTGCTGATCAATCTCCTGATGTTTGTGGTTGAATTTGGAGCGGGAATTCGAGCAGAATCTCTCTCCCTTACAGGGGACTCGTTAGATATGCTCGGCGATGCATTGGTCTATGCCAGCAGTCTGTATGTCCTCAACAAGAGCATTAAAGCCCAGGCAGGAGCTACTTTTCTCAAGGGTCTGATTATGTTCCTATTGGCGATTGGCGTTTTTGCCAGGGCTAGCTATCAACTATTAGCAGGCGCGAGTCCAGAAGCCTCAACCATGGGCCTAGTGGGCATTATTGCTTTACTCGCAAATTTGCTCTGTCTCCTGTTTTTGACTCGACATCGGCAAGATAATCTCAATATGTCTTCGGTCTGGTTATGTTCTCGTAACGACATTATCGCCAACACATCTGTATTGGCAGCAGCAGGATTAGTCTCCCTAACACGGTCTATCCTGCCGGATTTAGCGGTGGGTATGCTGCTAACGGTCGTTTTTACCCAGTCTGCAGCAAAAGTGTTGTCACAATCTTGGCGACAGATGCAACAAGTCTAAAATCATCAAGCTTAAATAAGCCAACGTTCCTTCACCACTTTTGATGAATAAACTATTCGATTTCAATACTGCTCAAGGATACAATTTCGCTGATCATATGTGGGCTTTTGGCTTGATTGTGGCATTTATTTTAGATGAGTCGCTTTACAATCGAACTCGAACTTTTTATCGTTCTTTACTGCAAATACATTAAAAAAAGCAGTGCCATTTTGAACTCTTTCAAGAAGACAAAAACTCTACAAAATATTAATAAACCCTAGCTTCAAAATTGGCCATTTTTTTGAAAAATTGAAATCTTCGATCTACCTATTTCGGCTTTATATGGACATAAGTTCAGGTATTTGTAGTTCTCAACACAGAAACTATTGAGTTTTTATGGCAGTAATAAAATCAATTCAGGCCAAGGCTTGAATTACTCCAAATTTATTGGCGTTACTGAATTTATTAACTCAGCCTGTTGGGAATGATAGATTAACTTTTATTAAAGCTATTTTTCTGTTGCTACAAGGATCAGTTTCTCGATTCAGATAACGCCATTTTTCTTTTCTACTGAAAGCTTCCTGGATTTTGTGCATCTAGCTTATCCACCCCAATGCAGCCTGAGAGAAATCTCTGATTAGCACTTTGGTAGCGTTGCTATCTATTTTAATGATTTGTTTTGATTACCATCGGGAAGTTCGAGTCCTGAGGAATCACTATGAGTGGAAATGAAGCCCGAGTCCTAGCTGTTCACCAAATCACCAATCGGGAATTGATGCCACCCAAGCCTCCAGAGTCTTTAGAGGAAATTTGGGCAGAGAACGTCTTTAACTTGAGTAAAATGCAGGCGAGCTTGCCGAAAGTCGTCTTCAAATCGATCAAAAAAACGATTACGACGGGCGACAAGCTCGATCCATCCGTGGCAGATGCCGTGGCGACAGCGATGAGAGATTGGGCACTTGCCAAAGGGGCTCTCTACTACGCCCACGTGTTTTATCCCATGACCAACCTGACAGCAGAAAAGCATGATGGCTTTATTTCCGTCCAAGGGGATGGCAATGTTATTTCAGAATTCTCTGGCAAGGTGCTCGTTCAGGGGGAACCGGATGGGTCCTCCTTCCCCAATGGTGGTATTCGGGACACCTTTGAAGCTCGAGGTTATACGGGCTGGGATGTCACGAGTCCTGCCTATATTATGGAAACGGATAATGGAGCCACCCTTTGTATTCCCACAGTGTTCGTCTCTTGGACTGGGGAAGCATTAGACAAGAAAGTTCCCTTATTGCGCTCCATCGCCGCCATGGACAAAGCCGCTAACAAGGTGTTGAAGCTGTTGGGTCATGCGGATATTGCCCACGTCAATTCCAGCTGTGGCGCTGAGCAAGAATATTTCCTGGTCGACGCCAACTTTGCCAGTCAAAGACCCGATTTGATGTTGGCAGGGCGAACGCTTTTTGGTAAAGCCCCAGCTAAGGGACAAGAATTTGATGACCATTACTTTGGAGCGATTCCAGAACGGGTTCAGGTGTTTATGCAGGATGTGGAGGAAACCCTCTACAAACTGGGTATTCCTGCTAAAACCCGCCATAACGAGGTTGCCCCAGGACAGTTTGAAATTGCCCCTTTCTTTGAAGCCGCCAATGTGGCCAGCGACCATCAGCAATTGATTATGACGGTCCTCAAACATACGGCTAAAAAACATGGATTTGTCTGCTTACTCCACGAAAAACCCTTTGCCGGGATTAACGGATCTGGAAAACATGTGAATTGGTCTGTAGGCAATTCAACCCAAGGTAACCTGCTGGATCCGGGAGATTCTCCCAATGAGAATGCCCAATTTTTGATCTTCTGTGGTGCTGTGATTCGGGGTGTTCATAAATATGGCCCCTTGATGCGGGCTGCGATCGCAACCGCCAGCAACGACCACCGCCTAGGTGCAAATGAGGCTCCCCCTGCCATTATGTCCGTCTATCTCGGCACCCAATTGGAAGAGGTATTTGAGCAAATCAAAAATGGCTCAGTGACGGAATCTAAGCACAAAGGGGTTATGGATTTAGGCATCGATGTCCTCCCTCCTCTGACTAAAGACGCAGGCGATCGCAACCGCACCTCGCCCTTTGCCTTTACCGGCAATCGGTTTGAATTCCGAGCCGTTGGGTCCAGCCAGTCCGTCTCCGGTCCCCTAATTGTTCTCAACACCATGCTGGCTGACTCCTTAGAGTGGGTTGGCAATCGTTTAGAAAGCGAATTATCCAATGGACTCGATCTGAATGCAGCCATCTTGACCGTGCTCAAAGAAGTGATGGAAACCCACGGTGCAGTGGTGTTTGGTGGCAATGGCTATTCTGAAGAATGGCACAAAATGGCCGTTGAAGAGCGCGGCCTAGCTAACCTACCCACCACGGCTGATGCCTTACCCTTTCTAAAAGCAGAATTCATTGAAGATCTATTTCAAAAAACAGGCGTCTTAACTCCTGTTGAATTAGAAAGTCGCTTTGAAGTCTATGCGGAGCAGTACATCCTCTCCATTGAGGTAGAGGCCAAACTGGTGATCAGTATGGCCAAAACCATCATTTATCCAGCGGCGGTTGAGTACTTATCCAAACTGTCTTCGACGTTCTCCAGCTTGGCCGATTTGGGCATCGAGTGCGACAAGGCCAGTGCCAAGACGATTGCCGAACTCACCAATTCCATGTCTGCGGCTACAAGTAAGCTAGCTACAGCTATGGAGACCCATGAGTTTAGTTCAACTGAAGATCAGATGATGTATTGTGCCAAAACCATTCGTTCGCTGATGGATGAGGTGCGTGCCTATGCTGATGCGTTAGAAGGTGAAATCGCGGATAGTTTCTGGCCCTTGCCCACCTATCAAGAGATGTTATTCATTAAGTAGTTTTCTACTTAAGCCAAAGAACAATGAGAAACTCACTTGGGGCTTGCTTCAAGTGAGTTTCCAAAGCAGAACGTAAACAAGTTCAGCTTGAAGGTATGGCTAGTAGGGATTGAAGGGGTCAAGTGGCAGAGGGAAGTGAGTCATAAAAGCGAAAAATAGGCCAGATTTTTCTTCTAAAGTCTCTGATACCTCTGCGATGAAGCCTGAGGACAAGGAAAAGCCGCAGCCTAAATCTAAGAAGAAAAAGTCAGGCTTAGTCAACAACAGAAAGCTAGCCTGAAGCCTCCAAAACGCAAAGTGTTTCACTATATGTCGGAAGCAGAAAGCAGCTTCAAACTTCCTAAGAAAAACGAGGAATACAGTGGGCACCAGTTTACGAAATTAGCAATACAAGAGTGATACTGCGGGCTTTCCTGGCTAGGGACAGGATTTAATCCATGCATAGGGCCTTTCAACGAATTCGCACGGGGGTAACCCTATTTGCGATCGCAATTCTCACCTCCGTCATCGGTTATGTCGCCCTAGGCTGGCCCGTCATGGATGCGATCTACATGGTCGTGATTACTATCTTTGGCGTTGGGTATGGCGAAGTTCGGCCTCTAGAAACACCTGCCGAACGGTACTTCACCATTTTCGTAATCGTTGCTGGCACCTCATCCGTTGTCTATATCGTCGGAGGCTTTGTGCAAATGATCACAGAAGGGGAGTTAAATCGCGCCTTTGATACGCAACGGAAATCTCGGATTATTGCCAAACTGAAAGACCATGCCATTATTTGTGGCTATGGACGTATCGGCCAAGTGTTAGCGAAACAGCTAGACCAGGCCCAGCAGGCTTTTGTGATTATAGATAACAATTCTGAACGGATAAAAACTGCTGAGGCCAAAGGATATCTGGTGCAGACGGGCAGTGCCACCGATGAAGTGACTCTAGAGGCTGCAGGGATTAACCAGGCTAAGGTTTTAGCCACCGTCCTCCCGGACGACGCCACGAATGTATTTATTGCTTTAACGGCCCGCGGTCTGAATCCCCAGCTCTTGATTTTGGCCAGAGGTGAGTCAGCGGAAACGGAGAAAAAGCTGCGGTTGGCAGGGGCTGATCATGTGGTGTTGCCCTCCAGCGTCAGCGGCCATCGGATCGCCAACTTGATTACTCAACCCACCGTTGTCGATGTTCTTTCCCAGACGACTGAACGACATGCCTTAAATGAGATGCTCACCCAGCTCAACCTCACAATCGATGAGCTGATGATTCAAGAGAATTGCTTTCTACTGGGTAAAACGATTGGTGAGGTAGAAGTCCGGGGGAAAGGGCGATTTGTAGTAATTGCCCTCCGACGCCGAGATGGCACCACCATTAATCATCCTGAATATGGTCTGGTTTTAGTTTTGGGGGATGTGTTGATTGTCCTGGGCCATCAAGGAGATCTACCCAAATTTGCTAGCCGCTATGAGCTGATATCTGAACTATCCAATCCAAAAGTTGAGACCCGATGATTGATCTACTGTGGATGCTGCTCTGTACTGGCTTGGTGTTTTTGATGCAAGCCGGATTTATGTGTGTGGAGTCTGGCCTCACGCGATCGAAAAATAGCATCAATGTCGCCGTCAAAAATATGGCTGATTTTGGTCTATCGGTGGCTCTATTTTGGTGTTTTGGCTATGCCCTGATGTTTGGCGCATCCCAAGGGGGCTGGTTGGGTGGGTCGCGGTATTTCCCGTCCGCTGAGTCCAGCCCAAAACTCATTGTTTTCTTTTTATACCAGGCCATGTTTTGTGGCACCGCCACCACCATTATTTCTGGAGCTGTGGCAGAGCGATTACAATTTGTCGCTTACCTGATCATTGCCGGTTTGGTGTCCAGTCTGATTTATCCGCTCTTTGGCCATTGGGCCTGGAATGGTCTGGTGGAGAACAATACTGGCGGGTGGTTGGAAAATTTAGGGTTTATTGATTTTGCTGGATCCACCGTTGTTCATAGCGTGGGGGCTTGGGTGAGCCTGGCTACCTTGATCATTGTCGGGTCTCGTCAAGGACGATTTTCGGACCAAGGGTCGACTCAGATCCAAGGCTCTAACTTACCCTTTTCGGTCCTTGGAGCCTTGCTGCTCTGGTTCGGCTGGATTGGGTTCAATGGCGGCAGCACCTTGGCTCTCAATGAACAAGTGCCTGGGATTATCCTGAACACCATGATTGCGGGCATTGCTGGCATGGTGACGGCAGCCCTTTTAAGCTGGCTCCAACACCGCCTTCTAGCAGTGGAATCCTTGATCAATGGCACTTTAGCGGGGCTAGTCGCGATCACTGCCTGCTGCCATGTTGTGGCAACACCGTTGGCTTTTGTCGTCGGGAGTACCGGGGCAGCCGTCGCCCTATGGGTCTCCTATGGGCTGAACCGATTGCGCATTGACGATGCAGTGGATGCTGTCGCAGTGCATGGCGGGGCGGGAGCCTGGGGCACGCTCTGTGTTGCCCTTTTTGGCCAGTTAAGTGAGACAGAAGTGAACCGTGCCAGCCAACTGTTGGTGCAACTGTTAGGGATTGGGGTTTGTTTTGCTTGGGCCTTTGGCCTTTCCTGGTTGATCCTATCCGCGGTCAATCGATTTCTACCGTTGAGGGTCAGCGCTGAAGATGAGCGACTGGGTCTCAATATCTCTGAGCATCATGCTAAAACCGATACCTATGAACTGTTTCAGGTGATGGATCAGCAGGCCAAAACCTCTGACTTGAACTTACGGGTTCCCGTTGAGCCTTTTACAGAAGTGGGGCATATTGCGACTCGCTATAACCAAGTCATCGATTCACTGGCTCGTAATCACCAGGAGAGCGCTGAGACACTGGCCCAAATTTATATGATTACAGCTGCCTCAGCCGCTGTAGTTGAAAATCAGCTATTTGACCCCCATGCACTGGATTTGGATGAGATTTGCGATCGCGATGATGAATTAGGAACTTTGGCTCAGGTATTACAACAATTAGTCACAGCAGTCCATCAACGGGACCAAGAACTAGCAACCATTAAAGCTCAATCTTTACCCGCGCCAGTGCAGACATCAGAAGTGAGAATGGGTTCGGCAGAATCAATGGGCGGGGCGATTGTAGAAATTTTGATGGTTCGTTTTGGGGCTGTTTCTCCTCAGATCATTGAGGAGGTGGCTACCCTCTCTGATGTACATCATTTGAAGACAGTCCTGAGATGGGCAATGACTACAGATTCCATCGCCGATTTTCAAGCCGGAATTCACCGACAGTTGGGCTCAACTTCTGACAAGGCCACAAGCGTAGATATTCAGTAAACAACTCATTCTGAAGTATCTGATTTTGCAAGCAGGAACAGCATTGTCACAATTCTGGCGGCAGATGCAACAAGCCTAATCGCCGTTTTATAGAGATTCGTGTAATTTGGGGTCACGTTGACCTTAAAGCTTTTTATATCGGTACTTTCAGGCTTGGATTCGCTTAGTTTTCTGAGATGTCGGAGATTAATTTAAGGATCTCTGCCCGTTCAACTCAAGTCATCTTCAACGGCTATCTGTCACCATACCTGCGATGTACCGATTAATGACTGCCTCTTGCTGATCAGGGCTTAGATAGTCAACCTGGATCAAGGTATCTATACCAACACCATTGACAAGGGCAAGTAGGGCATTTGACTCCACTTGGGGCACAAGTTCTGGCCGAATAAGACCATTGGATTGGAGAGCTTGCAACTCTTGAATAATGACTGCCCGTAGCTCAGCGGCACTCTGTCGATGCTCTTCCATCAACCCATCGCGGCCAACGGCGTAGCCTAAAAAAGCAACCCACACCCGGAGGATTTCCTGCCGTTCTTGATCCAGCGGTAGAAAGGACAATAGCATTGTTGCCAATCGATCAATCCCCTCAACATTCTCGATCGCCGACTGCATCATCACTTTCAAGCGTTCTGTGACTTGATGCAAGGCAAACAGAATTAGCTCCTGCTTGTTGCGGAAATAATGAGTGACGACCCCTGTTGTGCAATTCATTTCCTGTGCGATCGCACGCATACTGGCACGGTCTAACCCCTCCCGAACGATGACACGCCAGGCGGCTTCAGAGACTTCAAGACGGCGGTCTTGCTGAGACATAAACGTTAACTACAACGAAGTACAGAACAACTCGATTGACAAATATCATAACAGTCATTATGTTAGTTACATAACAACTGTTATGACGCTGCGAATATGAAAGTTCCAATTCAAGCCTCAATACAATTCGAGCCACAAGAATGCTGGCCTAGTCCAATGCCTCGCCCTGGTCTCAGGGGGCAATTAGATCGCTTCATTGGTCCTGGTGCTACTACTGCCGAGATGATTCTTCAGTTTGTACCTGCTGTTGCGGCCGCGATCGCAGCTCCAGCCTACGCGGTGACATTGCCAATTGAATGGACGCCCTTGCAACTGGGACTCATTTCGGTCTTGGGTTTCGACTTTATTGGGGGTGTTCTGACTAATGCAACGGCTGCTGCTAAGCGTTGGTATCACCGACCCAGCCAAGGATGGCAACAGCATCTCGGTTTTGTAGCCCTGCATGTGCTCCATATTGGCCTCGTCGCGCTGCTCTTTCGGGGTGGTGATGGGTCTTTCTTTGTCGGTGTATCTGGCTATCTACTAGGGGCATCGATGTTGATCTTGAGCTGCCCGCTGTATCTCCAGCGGCCTATCGCTCTGGGGCTTTATGTTATGGCGCTGCTGGGTGAGCGCTATTACTTCACAACCACCCCTGGTTTGGAGTGGTTTCTCCCCCTATTATTCCTAAAGCTATTAATTAGCCACCTACTGCATGAAACACCCTATCGCCCAGGGGAAAACCGGTAGGTCACCCGTTGTTTTTGAGTTCAAGTTCTTTCTTCTTCAGATATGAGGATCTCACTATGACCACTATTATTTCGTCTCATTACCAGCCCGCTCAATTTCCAAAAGCTACCCAGTATGGTGTGACCGCTCTACTTGCACTTTCATCGGTTTTACTCACGAGCTTGGTGCCTGGGGGACCCATTGAAACCCGCAGTTTTGCCCACATCAATCCCTTAATTTTGGGGGGCTTTAATACCTTTCTAACCACTTTGAGTCTAGTGAGCCTGTTGTTGCTTTACTCTGTCTGGCAACGTCAGCACTGGGCATATGCGGCATCGGCGATTGCTGGTCTGTCCTATTTTCTGGTGTATGTACTTGATTTAGGTTGTCTGTTCCCAGTGTCCCCTGATGCGATGCCTACCGCTCTATTTGTGATCGAAGTTCTCGGAACTATTGTTTCATTACCTTTAATGCTCGTTTCAGTGCAGGGAGTAAGGTTCCTTAGAGAGCAATCCGGCGCTCCAGTGGGCAGCAACTCCTTTAACCAAACCAAACAGGTTGCGACGGCAATTGCTATCACGCTGCTTGGGATTGGCATTATCACCTTTGCCACTCGCTCTGCGATGGGGCTTTGATTGAGAACGATCCTATTAGTCTGTCTTAGCGCAAATTTGTCATCAGGTTGGGTAATGGGTGGAATTTACCCATTACTCATTACCTCAATCGTCCTTGCACCACCAGCCTGAGGTTTCATATAGGTGCAGCAACGAACATACGACTTCGTATTTAGCTCAATCTTGTGCACAGTTTGGACGTATACACACTCCATAGGGGAACGTCATTAGGATCCGTTCCCGCTGACGAGGTCATTGTTTTACGAAGCAGCTTCTCATCCTAAGGACAACTAGCCACATTCGTAAAAGGAGGAAGCGGGGTGCCAGGAGGAACCAAAGTACCATCGAAGCTAAAGATGGCATTGTTATTGTTGGTACTGACATTAGGTAAATCAACCACTTGGAACGTGGTACTTCCGGAGTCCAAGTTGAAGTCATTGCCTCCCATACCTGCGAAGTTAGGGTTGCTGCTGAGATTGCCTGAAATCGATGTGCAGATGAGATTGCCGCCAGTATTCTCAATCTGCACACTGTTTCGTCCAGCTTGAGAAATCGTGTTGCCTGAAATCGTGGTGCTGTCCAAGCTGCTGTCATCGTCTATACGCACATTGATGCCATCTGCATCTTCTCCTTGGGTGGAGATGGTATTGCCTGAAATCGTAGTGCTGTCCAAGCTGCTGTCATCGTCTATACGCACATTGATGCCATCTGCAAAGTCTCCTTGGGTGGAAATGATATTGCCCGAAATTGTGGTGCTGTCCAAGCTGCTGTCATCGTCTATACGCACATTGATGCCATCTGCATCTTCTCCTTGGGTGGAGAGAGTATTGTCCGAGATGGTGGCGCTACCCAAGCTGCTGTCATCGTCTACATGCACATTGATGCCATCTGCAGAGTCTTCCTGGGTGGAGACGGTATTGCCCGAAATCGTGGCGCTGCCCAAGCTGCTGTCAGAGTCTACACGCACATAGATGCCATTTGCAAAGTCTCCTTGGGTGGAGAGAGTATTGCCCGAAATTGTGGTGCTGACAATACTTCCGCCGATGGAGATGGTGTTGCTAAATGCACCACCGCTTGAAGTACCCACATAGATGCCATCTGCAAAGTCTCCCTGAGTGGTAATGCTATTGCCAGTAACTGTAACGCTGCCAATGCGTCCACCATTGAGGGTGCTATTTGTGGTGGTATTTGCAAATTCGGTGCTGATTAAAGATGCAACATTGATTCCGTCCGCAAATTGTCCCTGAGTAGAGATGTCGTTGCCTGCAACAGTAATGTTGTCAATACTCCCAGCAGAAATGGTGGTGTTGCTAAAGCTACCCCTAATTGGGACGGTCAGTTGAATGCCATCCGATCCATCCCCAGCCGTAGAGATGGTATTGTCTGAAATGTTAGCAGTGCCCAGTTTGGCATCCCCTGTCTCGCTGAGGACGATGGCCAGAATTCCTTTGGCATCCGTGCCTGAAGTAGTAATGATGTTGCCTGCAATCGTGACACTCGTTAACGTGACATCTTCGAGGTCGATTTCAATACCGTGGGCTCCATCGGTGAGAAAATCGGCGCTTGATTCAGTGGTGTTAGTCGTGTTCCCGCTAGTGGCAATCTGGTTGTTGATAATTTCAGCGGAACCACTGACATTCTGCAAACGGATGCCGGAGGCATCGTCTCCACTCACTACAATCTGATTGTCCTGTACCGCTACATTCTGAACCCCAACCGCCTCCACCCCATTGGCCCCATTGGGATTAATCGCAAACCCTGACAGCAAGGTATTGTTCCTCATGGTCACCGTCCCCGTCACCGTGGGGAACTGACCACTTCCAGATGCAGGGAGTGGGACTGTGCCCAGGTTGAGGGTACTGGGTGCGGATAACTGTGAAGCAATCGGCGAAACTTCAATCCGTTGAATCGGTCCTTGAGACCGCACCTGGACATTATCAGGAACTGTAAAGGCTGGAATCTGTGGATTGGTCCCTTGAGCCACATAGACA
>NZ_JANQOP010000113.1 GCF_028285745.1 Acaryochloris sp. IP29b_bin.137
TTGCTTACGCAAAACAGGTCATCAGTTCGAAAATTTTTGGGATGCGGTGGATCATGCCTTCAGAAAAGTGTCCTAACCCAATCTTTGATTGCTATATCAATTACTATCCGGCCAATTTATCGGGGGGACAAAAACAAAGAGTCGCCATTGCTCGTGCCCTCGTTAGCTACCCCAAACTGGTCCTCGCCGATGAACCCACTGCTGCCCTCGATAGCAAAACAGGTCGGGATGCAGTTGAAATTATGCGGAAACTGGCTCAAGAAGAAGGTTGTACGGTGATGTTGGTAACGCACGACAACCGCATTCTAGATATGGCCGATCGCATCCTCCAAATGGAAGATGGCCAGCTATTGCCCACTAACTGAATATTTGCCGGGTTGAATGTTCTGTAGGGGCGTGAGGATGTTCATTAAATCGACGGATTCGACATAACTGTGGATTTTGCGCGGACTGAGATGAATAATGCAGATCCACTTCAAATTCAAACAAAGCTGTATTGCCGATACTCATCCCCCAAACGTTGGGCGTATCGAGAATCGCTGCGATCAGGTATTGCAAAATACCTCCATGGGTCATCACCCAAACTCGATCAGAATGGTGGTGGGTGTGATAGAGGGTGTGGATGAAACTGCGGGTGCGATCACAACAGTCAGACAGGGTCTCCCCCCCTGGCAGCGGAATTAAATCTTGACAGCTCATCAACTGTTGGCATAAATCGGGATACTGTTCTTGGGCTTCTTGCCAAGTCAGCCCTTGGAAAATGCCATTGTGAATTTCAAGCAGCGCATCACTGATCTGAATAGGGGGGAAATCTCCTGCATCAGGGAAACAAGCCATCAGTCTCTCCAAAGTTGCAACAGCCCGTTTTAGCGGACTGCTGTAGAGATGCGTTGGTGCAGCAAAATGGGGCACCAAAAACTGTCCTAATCGCTGGGCTTGAAGGACACCATGGGAAGATAACGACTCATCCGACTGCCCCAGCATCCGCTGCTGGGCATTTCCCCGGGCTTCGGCATGACGCATCAGCAGCAATCGCATATTCCACAGATTACTCCGTCAACAATTGACATTGAGCATGATTTCTGAGCAAATGATCACACAACACTAGGGCAACCATGGCTTCGACCATGGGTACCGCTCTGGGAAGAACGCAGGGATCATGGCGTCCTTTTGCTGCTAGTGTTGTTGCTTCACCTGCCTGGTTGACCGTCTTTTGGGCCTTGCCAATGGTGGCGGTGGGTTTAAACGCCGCCCGCAGCACAATATTTTCACCATTAGAGATCCCACCCTGAACCCCCCCAGAACGGTTGGTAACGGTACGGATGCGACCTTGGTCATCTGTATAAAATTCGTCGTTATGCTCCAGCCCCGTTAATAACGTGCCCGCAAAGCCTGAGCCAATCTCAAAGCCCTTACAGGCTGGGAGAGACATAACGGCCTTAGCAAGTTCGGCTTCGAGTTTATCGAAAACGGGCATCCCCAGACCTTTAGGAACTTGGCGAGCCACACACTCAACCACACCGCCAATGGAATTGGCATCTCGACGGGTTTGATCAATTAACTCAATCATGCGCTCGGCGGCTTCTGAATTAGGACAGCGCACCATATTCGCTTCTACTTGGTCCAGCGTTACTTGGTTAGGATCAATCTCTGCTTCCAAATCTTTGATCCGCTTAACGTAACCAATCACCTCTACCCCCGCAGCCTGCTGCAGAATTTTCTTAGCGATGGCTCCCGCTGCGACCCGACCGATGGTTTCTCGGGCAGAAGACCGTCCGCCTCCCTGCCAATTACGGATACCGTATTTTGCATCATAGGTTGCATCGGCATGGGAAGGGCGATAAACCTGGGCCATTTCGCTATAGTCTTGAGGGCGAGTATCTTTATTACGGACCAGAATCGTAATAGGTGTCCCTAAGGTTTGCCCTTGAAATAGGCCGGATACGATTTCACAGGTATCCGTCTCTTTTCGTGGGGTTGTAATTCGGCTTTGGCCGGGTCGACGTCGGTCCAACTCAAATTGAATCTCTTGCTCTGAAAGATCAATTTGCGGCGGACAACCGTCAATAACGACCCCGACCCCACCCCCGTGGGATTCACCAAAGGTTGTGATGCGGAACAAATGTCCAAAGGTATTTCCCATGCTCAATGCTCTGACTGCGATAGATGTAGACTCGATAAACGGTCTCTCCCCACTATCTCATTCTGTCATCCCTGAATAAATGTTCAAAAAAATAGAGAGGGATGATTTCCCTCTCCTCAAGAGCGTTGGTTATGGCTGCAATAAAAGGTTAACGATGTTGAGCGGCCTGTGTCCGCTGCTGGATTTGAGCAATAGCAGTATCAACCTGCTGGGGGGTATAGCAGGTCAATTCAGTTAACCACTGCTTAATCAAATCTTGTGATGGGTTACTTGAATTAACTGACATCTCACTAGCACTAAGCATTGACTTTATCCTCAACCTTTAATCCAACAATAGAAGCAACCGTCTCTTGAATCCAAATATTAATCCCAATACATGCCAATATAGCCAAGGTCTAGTCAGAATAAACAGGCAGAAAAAGTCAGAAAGATGAGCCAAAAAAGTCAGGTACAGCATCTGACTTCCCGACTCAAAAGTCATATTTTGCTAGAAAATAAAAAAATTAAGCGGTTTGCGTCAAGCAAGTAGATAGATAATCCGCTGTAACGGTCACCAGGGCAATGATTTTTTCATACGCCATTCGCGTGGGTCCCAAGATTCCCACACTCCCAACAGGGGTGTGCCCTTTTTGGTAGGTGGAAGAAATGAGCGTATAGGCCCGAATAGATTCCAAGGAATTCTCCGTGCCGATCCGAATATTCACCTTCTGATGCTGAGAGGTCAATGTAGTCTTCTGGTTCAAATCAGTGGCTATTTCATCGATCAGGGGTCTTAAAAGGTCTTGACCATCTTCCAATAAATGAATCAGGGTCTGGGCTTGCTGAAGTTCCGAAAACTCAGGTTGCCGGAGAACCTCTGCCAGCCCCCCGACTAAAATATTGTTTGGACTGAGGGTTTCACATCGCTGCATCAGATCCGATAGCAGTATCTTTAGGAAATCGGTGTATTTTTGAAATTCTCGATCCAGCTCGTACTGATCGAGGGCCACTAAGTCTTGGAGGGAACTCCCAACAAAATGATGATTGAGGAAGTTAGACAGAATTTTTAATTCTTGCTCAATGTTGTCTGGCTCGGTTGTGTCCCAGTCAGTGCGAGGCAACTCCATCACAACGGACTGCGTTTCATAGGCATCCGTGACCAAAATGAGCATCACCCGATGAGGCGCAACTTGAACTAAATGGAGATGGCGGACGGTAGAGGTTGTTGCTTGAGGCAAGGTAATCAGGGCAACACAACCACTTAATGTAGCCAGAATTTGAGCAGCGTCGCGCAGCAGAACCTCAAGAATCCAGCTTTCAGTCCGCAATTTTTGATGCAAGGCTTGCTCGATTTGCTGAACGAATGTTGCTGAAGGCATCATTAGCTCATCAACATAATGACGATAGCCAAAATCTGAAGGAACTCGCCCGGCTGAGGTATGGGGCTGAAAGAGTAAGCCAGCTTGTTCTAGCACACCCATGACATTGCGGATCGTGGCTGGACTGATGCTAAGGGAATATTCTCGGGCCAAAGCCTTAGAACCCACTGGCTCAGCAGTGGCAACATAATGATCAACGGTTGCCCGTAAGACTTGTTGTTGTCGTGTAGTAAGGCTGAGCTCCATAGGACGCGATCGCAATCAATAACGCGGAATACTAGAGTCTATCTTGAGAGAATAGGCATCAATCCCACCACTTATATTCTTGACATTGGTAAATCCATTTTGACTTAACCATTGACAAACTTGGGCAGAACGCATGCCATGGTGGCACATCACCCAAGTTTCTTGATGAATATCAAGCTGTTCAGTAATGGATCCAGACCACTCGGCAAACTGACTGAGGGGGATGTTCTGGAACTCGGTTAAACGAGCAATTGCTAATTCTTGTGGTTCTCTGACATCCAGTAATTGAACCGGAATCGGTCCACGCTGCAGAGCATCGGCTAGAGTCTCAACGTCAATTTCGGGAATACTATATAAATCTTGTGAGGACATCATTACATTGCGCAGATTAACTTTTCTATCAAGATTTGTTACTAGTATTAGTGATATTCACAATTTATTCATTTCTGTATGACCTATTCTGTCATACGCACAGCAGAACGTGGAATCCATATTGACAAACTATATTCGAGCGGTAATGTCACGTGCGACCTATACGGTCCTGACCGATGGCTCAACCTACGGTGAAATTCCTGAATTTGAGAATGTTAGTGCTCGGGCAGACACCCTAGAGCAATGTCGACATGATCTGGTGGAATCCCTAGAAGAATGGATTTTCTCCCGAGTGACTCGTCAATTGCCAGTGCCAGTCATTGACGGTATTCAGCTTCCAGGTAAGGAAATGATGTAATCCGCTTTCACGAAAGACTATAATTGGGTTAAGTAACCTGGGGCTGTAACGGTTTCGACGTTTTAGCAAACGTAGCCTCATGATTCAGGCCGAGAGTGAGTCGTCTCTCGCAAATAAAAGGCTCAAAACA
>NZ_JANQOP010000187.1 GCF_028285745.1 Acaryochloris sp. IP29b_bin.137
AACGCATAATTCATCGAAAAGGAATAGTTGATACATGGCACGCGCAAAATTTGAACGAACAAAACCCCACGTCAACATTGGCACCATTGGTCACGTTGACCATGGTAAAACCACTTTGACAGCAGCAATTACCATGTCTCTCGCTGCCCTAGGCCAAGCCAAAGCTAGGAAGTACGATGACATTGATGCGGCCCCAGAAGAACGGGAAAGAGGGATTACCATCAATACGGCTCACGTGGAGTACGAGACAGAAGGGCGGCACTATGCTCACGTGGATTGTCCTGGTCACGCTGACTATGTCAAAAATATGATTACTGGTGCTGCTCAGATGGATGGCGCCGTATTGGTGGTTTCCGCTGCCGATGGCCCAATGCCCCAGACTCGGGAGCATATTTTGTTAGCGAAACAGGTTGGGGTTCCCAATATTGTGGTCTTTATGAACAAGCAAGACCAGGTTGATGACGAGGAATTACTGGAGTTGGTTGAGCTCGAAGTTCGTGAACTTTTAAACGATTATGATTTCCCGGGTGATGATATTCCCATCGTTTCTGGCTCTGCATTAATGGCATTAGAAGCTCTCAACGGTGCCGACTCCATGAAGCAAGGTGACAACGAATGGGTCGATAAGATTTACAAGTTAATGGAAGAGGTTGATGCCTACATTCCCACACCTGAAAGAGACGTTGATAAGCCTTTCTTGATGGCTGTTGAAGACGTTTTCTCGATCACGGGTCGTGGAACCGTTGCCACTGGACGGATCGAGCGTGGAAAAGTGGTGGTTGGTGAAACCGTTGAATTGGTGGGAATTAAAGATACCCGCAGTACAACCGTAACTGGCGTTGAGATGTTCCAAAAGACCCTTGACGAAGGTATGGCTGGAGATAATGTAGGTCTTCTGCTACGCGGTGTGCAAAAAGAAGACATTGAGCGGGGTATGGTGCTTGCTAAGCCTGGCTCTATCACTCCCCATACTCAGTTTGAGTCAGAGGTTTACATCCTCAAGAAAGATGAGGGTGGACGTCACACCCCGTTTTTCCCTGGCTACAGACCTCAATTCTACGTAAGAACAACCGACGTAACCGGCACCATCAGTGCTTTTACGGCAGATGATGGGAGTGCCGCTGAAATGGTGATGCCGGGCGATCGCATTAAAATGACGGTTGAATTAATCAACCCCATTGCCATTGAGCAAGGCATGCGTTTTGCGATCCGTGAAGGTGGGCGTACGGTTGGTGCAGGGGTTGTTTCCAAGATTCTAAAGTAGTCTGTTGATCCCCTTCTAGCATGGAGTCTAAGGTGGTAGTAATGGCTATTGCCTTAGACCCACGAAAATAAAACTGAATTTGTGCGATTCAGTCTATCCTCCCTCAGAACCTTGACAATTAAAGATTAACCTAAGCTATGACAACTCTCCAGCAACAAAAAATTCGCATTCGCCTCAAAGCCTTTGATCACCGTTTGCTTGATACATCCTGTGACAAGATTGTTGAGACGGCCAAACGGACCAATGCCTCCCCTGTGGGTCCTATCCCTTTACCCACCCGCCGACGTATTTATTGTGTGCTACGGTCCCCCCACGTCGACAAAGACTCACGAGAACACTTCGAAACGCGGACTCACCGCCGCATTGTTGATATTTACCAGCCTTCTCCCAAAACCATTGATGCTTTGATGAAACTTGATTTACCTGCGGGTGTGGACATTGAAGTCAAGCTCTAGAGGTAGCGCTTCAACCCGCTTTGTTTGTGAATTCTTTGGGAGACATGGGCTAGAGTGAATAAGAGTACTTCTTAGACCTGTTCTCCCACTAATAATGGCCATTCCCTCGTCAATCGCCGTCCGCGAGCTTCCCCTATTCCCTCTGCCTGATGTTGTTTTATTTCCTGGGCGGCCATTGCCTCTCCATATTTTTGAATACCGTTATCGCATCATGATTAACACTATTTTGGAGGAAGATCGCCAATTTGGTGTCTTAATGTGGGATCCCAATAAAGGGGAAGCTGCAACCGTAGGTTGCTGTGCCGAGATTACCAAGTTTGAGCGGCTCCCAGACGACCGGATTATGATTCTGACGCTGGGCCAGCAGCGGTTTACGGTTTTACATTACGTTCGGGAAAAGCCGTATCGTATTGGTTTGGTAGAGTGGATAGACGATCAACCTTTAGATGAAACGCAAGATCTACTGACTTTAACCACTAATGTAAGGCAGTTACTTAAGGATGTTGTCCGGCTCTCGGCTAAGCTTACTGAACAGGAAATCAACCTTCCCAACGACATTCCTAACCAGCCGGTGAAGCTTTCCTATTGGGTGGCGAGTAACTTCTATGGGGCTGCCCTTGAGCAACAGTCCTTGCTTGAGATGCAAGATACTCAGGCTCGTTTGGAGCGAGAAGCCGAAATTTTAACCTCTACCCGTAATCATTTAGCCGCTCGAACTGTCCTTAAAGATACATTGGAAACTTAGTCAAGGGCGCTGTTCGTTCGGGTTGTGAAGATGGATGAGGAGTGGTACGGGCCATCCTCTCAATGGCTTTTCAGTCAAAAAATGACCCGTATAGAATCCGTTCTATTGAATTCGCAACAACTCAACATCAAAGACTAGGGTGGCATTGGGGGGAATCACTCCTCCTGCCCCGCGAGCGCCATAGCCGAGGTCAGGCGGAATAATAAGTTCTCGGCGACCCCCTACTTTCATAGATCCCACGCCTTCATCCCAACCTTTGATCACTCGTCCTTTACCAATTGGGAACGAAAAAGGTTGACCACGATCGCGGGAGCTATCAAACTTGCTCCCATCCGTCAAAGTACCTGTATAGTGAACCACCACCATCTGGCCCAGCAGTGGTTGTTCCCCGCTTCCTTCTACCAGGTCACGATATTTTAAGCCTGAGGGGGTGGTGGTATAGTCAGCGTCTTCAGTTGTAGTCATATCGGCAATCGTGGTTTGAGGGACAGGGATGGCGGCCAGGGTGGGTTGTTCGATAACCGGTTGAGTGGGTTCTGCGGAAACTTCGGTTGCTCCCTGGGTGATTTGGGCAATCAGCAAAACAGCGCTACAGACCAGGACAATTCCGAAACTGATCAAGATATTTCGCAAGTCATTCCTCCCATTTTCTGAACGATGAATATTACTGGGACTTTATAAAAGACTATCGCCAAGTAAGAGACTATCGCCAAAGCTTGTTTTCTAAGTCTCGCACTTGTCGTTCCAGCCGATCTATCCTACCGCGCAATTCATCCACTTCTGCCTGTCTGGCCAACCCAAGGTCTTGCATCATACTTCGCACTTGTCGTTCCATCTGTGCTTCCCAATCTCCCGGATCAGACCGCATTTGTTGGAGTAGGTCATCAACGAACGCTTTGGCTTGGTCAGGGTTGAGCCGTCCTTCATTGACCCATTGATCACTGACCTCCCGCAGTTTTTCAGCAACGAAGGATGTAGTCCCTACGCCAATCATTAACATTTGCTTGAGAAAGTTATTGTTGTCCATGAAAACCTCGGGTCTTGGGATTTAGAGTGCCGTGATAGCAGTGATGTAAAACGAGAACCTCAAATTCAGCATAACGAAGTCAAGGAATTTCCATAAAGTAGGGATAGTACGGTGGTCTGTCTGGATGACATGCGATCTCAGATCAGATTCCTGCCGCTGAAAAAACTTAATCAGGATAAACTGCCAGCAGACCTTACAGCAAGCTTTGGAACCCGCGTGCGACATCTTGTTCAAGAACAGCTCAAGCTGAAACCCCATCCGATTGCTCTGGGAGAATGGGGACTTGTTTTTGCCTCAGGTTTGGTGATGGGTATTATTCCTGCCCCGGTGGAGGCCTGGTGGCTGGCATGGATTGCCTTGGTCCCCTTGTGGATCACCGTTAAACGCACCCAGGGGAATATCTGGCGGGCGATGCGGCTTGGCTTTATTTGGGGCCTGGGATATCAAGGCATCGCTTTGTCTTGGTTAACGGGCTTGCATCCCATGACCTGGATGGGACTGTCTTGGTGGACCAGCATTACCATTGCGGTGGTCTGTTGGCTGTTTGTGACGGTTTATGGGGCTTTGATTGCTACGCTTTGGGCCGGATGGATGGCATGGGTAACTATCCAACTCCCCATCTATAGTCGGATCTTGGCAGGAACGGCAGCTTGGACGGGATTGGAGTGGCTTTGGACCCAATCTCCTTTGTGGTGGACGCCGATTTCCTACACTCAGAGTCCCGCTAATCTGGTGATTTTGCATCTGGGGCGGCTATCTGGCCCAACGGTGATTGTTGCCGCTTTGGTGATGGTAAACGGCTGTTTTGCCGAGAGTTGGTCAACGCTGAGACATCGGTGGCGGTATCGTAGCATTGCGATCGCACTCTTTATCACTCTACATCTGCTCGGATGGGTTCTCTATGCCCAACCGCTGACGGCTGATCAAGATACAGCCCTCACGATTGGCATTGTCCAAGGCAATATCCCCACTCGCATCAAACTGTTCAAACAAGGCCTAGCATTGGGGAAAAAGAACTATGAATCTGCCTATCGACAACTGGCGGATCAAGGGGTTGATGCCGTCCTTACCCCTGAAGGGGCCTTTCCTTTCCTCTGGCAAGATCAGCCTCCCCTCGCCGCAGCCATTCAAGAGAAGCAAGTCGTGGTTTGGCTGGGAAGTTTTATGCCTGAGAACCACCGCATTACCCAAAGTTTAATTACGGTCTTGCCGGATGGCAGTGTCTTTAGTCGCTACAACAAAATTAAGCTCGTCCCTTTAGGGGAATATATTCCCTTTGAACCTTTATTAGGTCAATTGTTTGGTCGTCTGACCCCTGTTAGTGCACAGATGAATTTGGGTAACCCCAATCAGCAATTTCTCACGCCTTGGGGACCTGCGATTGCAGGAATTTGTTTTGATTCAGTGTTTCCACAATTGTTTCAGATGCAGGCTGCCCGAGGGGGTGAGTTTATTCTCACGGCTTCCAATAACGACCCATACAACACTCGGATGATGGCCCAGCACCATGCCCATGATGTGATGAGAGCGATTGAAACCGATCGCTGGGTTGCGCGGTCTACCAATACAGGCTATTCAGGTGTGATTAATCCCCATGGAGAAACCTTATGGCGATCTGCTCCTCAAACCTTTGTGTTTCATGCTGCTACCGTTTATCGACGTCAAACCCAGACCCTATACGTACAATGGGGAAATTGGTTTTTACCGAGCCTGATTGGATTGAGTTTGATTGCGGGTGTTCCCTCTTTCATCCAGACTAGAAAGTAGGCTAAGTTAGTTAAAAACTGGCTTTTCAACTGAGGTTCGGCAACCCCCATTGCCAATTTACTAGGGCACGCTCTCTGTTTTGCACAACACCCGCTTATTCAGTCCCCATTCCATCGCCAATACTGAGTCAATGAGTAGTAGTCTAGTGCGTCAATTGACGCCAGAAGAGCTAGAACTTCAAAAAAAGCAAGCAGAACTGATTGCGCTCGAAGTCCAACTAGCTCAACGGGAGTTAGAGCTAGCGACGTTTCAAGCCGAGCTCCACTCCTTTGAATATCGCTACATGCAAGTGGTGGGCATTCGCCAAGAAGAGCTAGACCAAATCAATGCCCAGATTGCTAAATATTTAACCCTGATGGCATCAAACCATAAGTTTCAACCCTCGGTCCAGCTCAAACAGCTCTATCGGGAGGTCGCCAAGCGGATTCACCCCGATTTAGCTACGGATCCTAAAGAACGGGAACGGCGAGAACAGCTTATGGCATTGGTGAATCGAGCCTATGAGTCAGGGGATGAAGCTCAACTGAGGGCGATTTTGCAGGATTGGGAAAGTAGCCCAGATTCTGTTCAGGGGGAAGGAGCCACGGCTGATTTGATTCGCACTATTCGTCAAATTGCTCAAAGTCAAGAGCGTTTGCAAAGTATTGAAGCTAAACTCCAGACCCTTGCCCAGTCGGAATTACATCAGTTGCGAATCAAAACCCAGAAACTTGAGCAATTTGGGCAAGATTTATTACTAGAAATGGCCCATCGCTTCGACCAAGAAATATCAATGGCTCAACAGCAGCTGAATGAGCTTAAAGCAAAGATGGGCTAAATGCCATGGCAGAAGGTCCAAACGAACAATCCAACCCGAAAAAGTTGAATCTGCCGTCTTTGCATCATCGAGTTGAAGATCAAGTCTCTTCATTTATCAAACGGGGACTCAGTCTTGCCAATGAAATTGAGGCCAAACTCGAACAGTCTGCCCCCCACCCTGATGGCGAGCCCCCACAGCCTCAACCGCCCTCCTTAACAACCGATCAGCCTGTTTTATCTGGAACCGATCGGAGCGTAGTAACCCAGCTTCAAGTTCAGCGTCCTCAACCCGCTTGGAGCAACACGGAGGAGACGGACGAAAATTCCTGGGCCATCGTTTGGCTTCGGCGGGGAGTTTGTAAATACCAGCAAGCGGATTACTCCGGCGCAAAAGATAACTTTCAGCAGGCCCTGAAAAAGCAGCCAACTCTGGCCGCTGCCTACAATGGCCTGGGGAGTGTCCTATATCAAAATAAAGATTTCGTAGAAGCGGTCGTTGCCTATCATCAAGGGCTTGATTACGCTGCCCAAAGTCCCGAACTCTACTGCAATTTAGGCAGTACTCTCTTTCAAATTAAAAATTTTGATGAAGCTGCGCTGGCCTATCAAAAAGCAATTTATTTCAACCCTCGCCTGCAAGTGGCTTATTACGGGCTTGGTTTAGCCCAACATCAAATTGGTTTTCTTGAAGAGGCGGCAACGGCATTTGAACAAGCCACACAATTAAATGGCCAACATGCCCATAGCTTTGTGGGATTGGCAGCGACTCTCTATGACCTAGAAGAATATCAAGACGCCAATCAGGCTCTGCGGATGGCCATGAAATTAGACCCCGCATTCATAGAACTGTACTTAAAATTTCAAAATATCCTGATTCCTTAAGGGGTGGCCCCTTGCAATCTAAAACATTTCCGGCCTCCAGACTGCCTGTTCCCCATCGCTTCACAGCGCTATAGTTGGCGCTTACTCCAGCTTCCTAGATAAGGATTAGCGAAAATTAGGGTACCAGAACATGCCTTTTATCCCTTCTGGGTCAGGCATAAATCCCAGGTCCCGGTAGAAATTAACGACATGAGGGTCCGCGAACAGAGTGATATTGCTGATGTCTTCGCGGCGTAACTCTTTAATAATTTGCTTCATCAGGGCCTTACCTAACCCTTGACCCTGGAAATCTGGGTGAACCACAACATCCCATATCGTCGCATTGAAGGTATGGTCGGATGTTGCCCGGGAAAAGCCAATCAGGCGGCTGTAATTTCCCCTCTGCTCCCACATTGAGACCACAATAAAGCTATGCTTCAGTGCCTTTTTGACTTTGCGAATGGGGCGTCGAGACCAGCCAACGGAGTCGCATAGCTCCTCCAGTTCATAGAGATCGATTTCGCGGTCTTTACTGAAGGTAATTTTTGACGGCGTTGCTCTAGAACCTCGAGCATTATTGGTAATCGAAATACTAGGACCTATCGAACCATTGGCAGGAACCAAAGTCTGGGCAGATGCTCCATCAGAGCCACCAAATAAGCTTTTCCAAAAACCCATGCAGGTGTGTGTTGAGTGCTAAGTGTAACAAACGACCTTGAATATTTATTACAAAAGGCCATTAAAGTTCAGTATAAGCCAGGTCACCGACGGCATGGGATTTAGTGTGGAATTACATGCTTTCTGGGGCGTGAGATGAGATTGCAAATGCTGCTCCCTTCTTCCTTCCCTAGGTTTCAGTTGGACTTCCCATTGCTGGATGACTTGAGACTTCACTTCTGCTTTTGCCATACTCTGACATTTCTCCCCATCTGCATCCATGAAGCTGCTTTAAGGTTGTGCAAGAGTAATCACATTTGCTAATGTAAATCCTTGTAAAGATGAAATACACTTAATTCACTAATATTGAATAAGATTTACTTATCAAAAGGTTCAAAACCTCCAAAGTTAAACTTATGCGATCTCTGGTAAATTGAGTTTTAGCCAATTCCAGAGTATT
>NZ_JANQOP010000151.1 GCF_028285745.1 Acaryochloris sp. IP29b_bin.137
GCGTTTGAGCGCAAGCACGATGATACTTCTGTCCAGAGCTAACCCTTGATGACGTGCCGTTTTGAGTATGAGGTATTGGCATCGTGGTTTGCGATCGCAAGTTCTGATACCAACCTCCGATATCGCACCTATTAATTCACTCAAGCTTTCAGATTCTTTGTGGATTCTATATTACCTACCTCACTCCTTCACTCACTCATCTAGTCAAGTCAAGGCCAATACTTTATCTTTTGGATTCCCTAGGGATTTTATATTACCTACCTCTGGAGACTGAACCATGTCAACCAACACAGTAAACCTGGATCGACTCTTCGTTTTCCTCAAACTAAAGTCGATATTCGATAAACATCCTGGCAAGAACTACTCAAGATGTAAAGAAATGTCAATTTTGGCGCAATTAGGCTGGGTAAAAAAGAATAGACACTAGTCAAGTTGAAAGTGAGTTTGCTATGTCTCCCACCAATGTATTGATCATGATTCATGGAATTATCCCAAGTTCTGAACCCCTAGATCACGCGGCTGAATACAATAATTTTTTTCAATCCTTGGTCGCACTGGAACCTCAGCTATCCGGCCTTTTCGCAGGACCACCCATTACAGTTGAATGGGGCCATGAGCTTCCCAACAGCAACAATCTAGAAGATCACCGCAGACTCACTCGGGCTCAGAACTTTATCAATGAAAAGACTAAATATTCAAGTCTTCAAAGAGACAATCACCCGAATAACTCCGTTATCAATGACAGGGGAAATCTCGTCAATAGGGGTCTAAGACTTGCAATTGCCGGTCTGCGAGAGAACCTCTTCATAACTGGTATGGGCGATGTCATATTTTACGCTTCAGCCGATGGAGAGAAAGCAATCCGTCGAGAAGTCTACAATACTATCTTAGACAAGCTTCAAGCCTACGAAAATGATATAGATGTAAGGCTTCATCTGGTTGGTCATAGCTTAGGCGTTACGCTGTGTCATGACTTTCTATACGGTTTGTTTGCAAGTCGACATCAATCTGGATTTCTTAGGGAGCACCAGGGGTCTCCAGATGCAGAAGCAAAATACGAATTGTGGCATGAAAAGGCTACTAATGGAGAGCTAACATTAGGATCAATGACTAGCACTGCATCTCAGATAGCGATCCTGGCGATGCGGAAGCAAGGAATGGTAGATATGCTCGCCTCTCATGACAAACTAAAAGCTTCAGACATTGGAATCACGGGCGCAAATCCAGTAAAGTGGCAGCTTTTCTATGATATCGATGATGTCTTAGCCTATGGCACGCGAGGGCTATACGATAATCCTGATGCAATTAGGGAAATTCAGGTTGATAACAATGACAACATTCTGACCGTACATACCAGCTACTGGAAGAATCCTGTCGTCATCCAAGAGACCGCTCAACTGCTTCTGGAAAACTCAAGATAAACAAATTGAACTTGACGTTCGCGTAATCGAATCGCATATAGATATGTAGCGTATGCTCGTCTAGCAATCAAGCTAGGACTGTGGCATGGCCGATCAACTGACCGTTACGACTGAGCGTATTGATGATGTGGTGCTCCTGTTACACATGATGATGCAGATAGGCTTACCAGAAGTACTCAACAAACATCTGCCCCGGCACTGGAAACAGGAAGGCTTAGATTGGGGTTGGGTGATTGTGATCTGGCTTTCCTACATTCTGTCCGAAGGAGACCAACGCAAAGTAGTCGTGCGGGACTGGGTGAAACAACGCAGCACCATGATTGCCCAAGTCTGTGGCCTGACGTTACGGGAGACAGACTTTACAGACGACCGTTTGGGCATCGTCTTGAGTAAGTTGAGCCAGCCAGAGTACTGGCAACCCATTGAGAGAGAGCTAAATAGTCAAACCCTCCGTGTTTATAAGTTAGAGCGTCATTGCGTTCGTCTAGATGCGACCACTGTTTCGGGTGTCCATCAGGTCCATGAGGACGGACTCTTTCAGTTTGGTTATAGCAAAGATGATCCGATCCTTCCTCAACTCAAAGCAATGCTAGCCGGACCAGCGGGAGGTGCTGTAGTCAAGGGTGAAGCTTTATGGAAGTCGTCCGCCATTTGCAAGGCAATTTGGAAATCATCGTATCTTTTTTAGAAGTGGTACTAGAAGCAGTAGCGGCTTTTTGTATTGTGTTGGGCCTGTTTGTGAGCATAAAGCTCTCGGTTGTTTTGCGCCGTCGTCGCAATAGTATTCAATTCCCCCTGGGGCGATTGCGGTTAACCTTTGGTCGATGGTTGGCGTTAGCCCTGGAG
>NZ_JANQOP010000153.1 GCF_028285745.1 Acaryochloris sp. IP29b_bin.137
GCGGCCTTTTATCCTAATTGTCGAAGTGTATTTGGCTTTCACGATCCTAAATATGCCGATGCTATAGCGCTGCCCGAGGGGCTGCAATACGATGTGATCGGCTGGTATAGCAACGCTGAACAGAACTATCTGAGTGAATTTTTCCAAGATTTTAAGAACAACTTCAAGGCGGACTTTCCAGATGCAGAATTGACGCTCGAAGTCTTGATGAACAGCATCCAAGAGGAATTTAAGTGGAAATTTGAGTGGGGGAATGAAACGTTTACTCAGGATAGTGAACCCCCGCAAATCCTCTGTTATGCGCGGTTAACCTTCCAACCACCGGAAGACTACTCAGGCCAACCTCCTTTAGAAACCGCTAATATTCGTCTAGCTGTTGCCAACACGGGCACAGAGGCCCTATCAGCTTACCTGGCTGACACGATCGATCCATCTCAGAAAGCGGTGATTGAGGAGCAATTAGAAGCGCTACAGTTTTCCGACAACTTAGAAAGTCAACAGTTAGATATTGGCCCTAAGTTTCAAGAAATTCGTCATGAGGCTGGGTTCAATGCGGTCACGGGCCACTTTTTGTGGAAAATTCGTATAGAAACACAAACCCAGCCCTCTTCTTCAGATCCGTCTTCTTTAGAAAGCACATCTTCTCAGACAAAATTTGACATCCCATCCGATATTGCCACAGGGCTCAATGCTCTTAACCAGCAACAGCAGCGCTATGATGCTGCATTGGCAGAATTGGACGCTAGACGTAGACAACTGTTCTCTGACTGGTACAAGTATATGATTTGTGCCTATCCTCCAGAAGATAGCCAGGATGACTATCCTGATATTGATCAAGTTAAGTACTATATCCAACAACGAGGACTCGAACCCCTATTAGAAAAGGCCCAGGCCACTGGAAAATTAGATTTAGATAATCCAGACAGCTTACCTCTTATATCAGACTCTGAGAGTTCCCTGGCCTCTGAACTCGCGGGGCTAATAAACAATTTAGTGCGGAGGATTGATACCCACAATCAAACCCTTCAAGATGAATACGACGCTCTAGATGAGACAGAAAAAGAAAAAGCGTCTCTGCCGCCGACCTATCAGTTGGAATTGGTGAGCGGGCCGCGCTACTGGGAACCGAAAGAGCCAGTTGTGTTAATGGAAGGAGAGGCTGTAGCAGCGAGTCAACGGCATGGTGAAGATGGTCGTTTGAGTGAGGATGGGTTACTTGAGTGCCAAACGCTGACTAATCGGACGATTCAAGATTTAATTGCGGAAGACTTTACACTTGTTTTCGAGACAATTAACCAACTTGATCCTCAACTCGTTCCTCAAGGCGAGCAAGAAGGGATCGGCTTTAATCTTTGGACCGCTCAACCTTGGAATCCCATTCTGCTCGAATGGTTGGTTGAAGTCTTTCCTGTGGCTGAAGGCGGGAATAAATCGTCTGTCAATCGTAAATATAGTGAAGATTTTCTGACCCGGAATTATACACTGCAGGCAAATGATATCGATTTATCGCCAAAACCTAACTACGCTGTTGCTGTAGATACGGCAGATAATCGCATCAAAACTGACCAAGATTCTAATATCTACAGCGGTTCTAGTATTTTAACGCCCTATGCTAATTCACTCCTGCAGATGCGAATTGAAGCGTATTTGCAAAAACACAAAACCCTTGAAACCTATTATCAAGAGCAAGACATAGAGCTGGATCAGCGAAAAATTGAGTTGTTATCCGAGCAAATTGACGATATTGAGTTGTGGTACACCCATAAGACTTTTTCGGACCCTATCTATACGGCGATTAAAGCGTATCAAGAGCTACAGAGCCTAAATTGTTTGTCTCAGTCTATCGGCGGGTTTAATGACGCGTTGCTGATGCACAAGCAAACCTTGCAGCTAGAAATTGAAGACCCGATTGGGTTTGCGGATTACCAAGCTTTTACAGCTGAGGTGGCGGCAGCGGTTGAAGATGAAGCTGAAAGTGCCCCCCAACCGTTGGATGATTTTAGTCCGATTCGCTCAGGGGAACTGCGGATTATTGATGTGCAGTTGGTGGATACGTTTGGACAAGTTAGAAATCTCGATTGGCAAGTTGACTCCGAGGAATATGTGATTCGGCCAGAGCATATGAAGGCTACGGAAAAGAGTCGAATTAAGCTGCCGCCTCGTTTTGTGCAACCCACCCGGATTAATTTTCGTTGGCTATCGGCCAATGATGGAGCTAACCAAGAAACCACGGATGATCCGAGCACTACGCCTATTTGTGGCTGGATACTGCCGAATAACCTGAATGGTGGTTTAACGTTTTACGATAATGCGGGACAAGCGTTGGGGGCGATTAATGTCAATGGAGAATGGGATGATGTGCCGGGCGAAACGACCCTGGCGACGACAATCATTGAGGGGCAAGAAATTCCCAATATTGCCAATCCCCATTTGCACAAAATGGTGCAAACCATCATCACCTCAGGCCCTGAGTTTGTTGAAAACTTTAATCTGTGTCTCAACAATGCGTTGAATCATATCGATCCCGAAAACTTTGCCCAAAATCAAAGTTTGGCCTTACTGATGGGACGTCCGATCGCAGTGGTGCGAGCAGCCGTCAACCTAGAGCTACAAGGACTTCCCGCCATTAACCAAGATTGGACTGTATTTCGTCAAGATATGCAGCAGATGCGATCGCATGAGGAAAGAGACACGGATGATTTAACCGAGGTCAAGGTTCCCATTCGCGTTGGGGAGTACCAACAGCTCAATGATGGCGTGATTGGCTATTGGAAAGAACAGCCATTAGCAGAGGGAGGCTATGAGTATGAAGGCAATATTTTCTATGCCCAACAAAGCGATCTGATTGAATCTGACAGAATTGAAACTCAATTTATCGATCCGGCCACAAATCCAGGCGTCGAAGAAGGCCCCATAAATATTATCCAGTCCATTAGCAGTCCTCCCCAACGATTAACGATGTTGGTGGATCCGCGAGGGAGCGTTCATGCCACAGCGGGT
>NZ_JANQOP010000177.1 GCF_028285745.1 Acaryochloris sp. IP29b_bin.137
GTGTGTAATTCACTGAGAAGGCGCAAACGAGAGGACGCTTGTAATGGCCAAACATGTAGTATTTGATGAAGAGTCCCGTCGCGCTCTTGAACGCGGCGTAAATTCTCTGGCAGATGCCGTACGCATCACCCTGGGGCCTAAAGGTCGCAATGTGGTTCTAGAAAAGAAATTCGGAGCACCTCAGATTATTAATGATGGGGTGACGATTGCCAAGGAAGTTGAGCTGGAAGACCCGCTGGAAAACGCCGGTGCCCAGCTGATGCGTGAAGTGGCTTCCAAAACCAATGATGTGGCTGGTGATGGGACCACCACTGCCACCGTGTTGGCTCAAGCGTTGATTCGCGAGGGCCTGAAGAATGTGGCTGCGGGAGCCAACCCTGTTGCCCTTCGGAAAGGTATCGATAAGACCATTGATGCCTTGGTGAAAGAGATTGAAGCCAAGTCGAAGCCTGTTGCCGGAGATGCGATCGCACAGGTTGCCACTATCTCAGCAGGCAACGATACCGAAGTCGGCCAAATGATTGCCCAAGCCATGGATAAAGTGGGTAAAGATGGCGTTATCACCGTAGAAGAATCTAAATCCCTAGCCACCGAAATGGAAGTTGTCGAAGGGATGCAGATCGATCGAGGTTACATATCCCCTTACTTTGTGACCGATGCTGAGCGTATGGTTGCTGAGATTGAGAATGCGCGGTTACTGATTGTCAATAAAAAAGTGAGTTCTCTCCAAGACTTGGTTGGCATCCTGGAGCAGGTTGCCCGCGCTGGACAGCCGCTACTCATCATTGCGGAAGACCTAGAAGGCGAAGCCCTAGCCACCCTGGTAGTGAACAAGCTTCGGGGTGTACTAAATGTCGTTGCCATCAAAGCGCCTGGGTTTGGTGAGCGTCGCCAAGCCATGCTTCAGGATATCGCTGTCCTTACCGGGGGACAGGTCATTTCCGAAGATGTAGGCTTAACCCTCGATAAGGTTGAGTTAGATATGTTGGGGACGGCCCGCAAAGTCACCATCAGCAAAGACAACACGACCATTGTGTCGGAAGCAGCAAATGCCGGTGATGTTGATAAGCGCGTTCAACAATTGCGACGCCAGTTGGATGAGACGGATTCTGAATACGACAAAGAAAAGCTACAAGAGCGGATTGCCAAGCTAGCGGGTGGAGTTGCCGTCATCAAAGTGGGGGCAGCAACGGAGACCGAGCTCAAGGATCGTAAACTGCGGATTGAAGATGCGCTAAATGCCACTAAAGCAGCGGTAGCCGAGGGCATTGTTCCTGGCGGTGGCACAACCCTGATTCATCTCACCAAAACAATTGAGAGTGTCAAAGCTCATCTCAAAGATGAAGAAAAAGTCGGTGCTGACCTAGTCAGCATCGCCTTAGAAGCCCCCCTCACCCAGATTGCAGATAATGCTGGTCAGGAAGGCGCTGTGGTGGTGGAGAAAGTCCGAGATGCGGACTTCAGCTACGGCTACAACGCCATGACAGATACCTATGAAGATATGATCGCTGCAGGGGTGATTGATCCGGCCAAGGTTGTCCGATCTGGCCTTCAAAATGCGGGTTCAATTGCCGGTATGGTGCTAACCACTGAGGCCCTGGTGGTCGATAAGCCTGAGCCTGCCAGTGCTGCTGCCCCTGACATGGGCGGCATGGGCGGCATGGGCGGCATGGGCGGCATGGGCGGCATGGGCGGCATGGGTATGATGTAAGCCCCCTGGCTCGTTAGCTTTAAGTTTCCTTAAACAGCCTGTATCATTGCAGGCTGTTTTTTAGATGCAAAATGATTCATATGCAGGTGTGACAGGAAGTGATGCCACACGATTATTCAGCTCAAACTGATTTTTCATAAAATTTTGTTGAGGACGGATTAAATAAAAGTTGTGTCCAAAACTACATTAAATCTAGATTTAGGTAAATTTTAAACTTTTGACAAGGTTGACTTGAGCAATTCCTAATCTGAGAAGGGTATCATTATATACAGAAATTAATCGTTCATCTTGCATCGCTTGTCTGTTTGATTCTTGATCAAAGATGAGTTGGCAAGACGGAAGTAAGGCATTTACCTGAAGGAACGCGCCTCGTCCCATATCTTCTCTATTGTTTAGGTCGGAGGCCAACCATGAAATATTCCTATCGCGGCGTCGAATACACCCCCGTTTCCCCCTCATTAGAAGTCACAGAAACTGAAATTCTCGGGAGCTACCGTGGAACCCCCAGCCGCCGTCGGCATTACGCAGCCACCAATCTCCATCAACCTACCCATGTTATGAAATACCGTGGAGTTGGCTATGGTGAGGAGGGCAGCACTTCTTCCATCCTCCCAGAGCAGGTCTCTGCGCCAGCACCCAAAATTCCTGATGTTGTCCCTCAATCTATTGCTGCGGGTTCAGCAATAAATCATTCCAGACCCTCAGGGCACCTGGGTATTCGGGATATTTCTGAGTTGGAAAAGGTGCATAACACTTTTATTCGTCAAACTTTAGAGCATCGTCTTGCCGTTGCCAAACGCAAGGGTGATCAAGGGTTAATTCAAATGCTCGAGCAAGAGCAGCATCAACTCAATTAACGCAAAACATAACACGAGTTACTCCAATAGCAATGCTCCCAATTCGCTCAATTGGGAGCATTTTTATGGTTAATCGACTAGACGATTGCAGTCTGAGCCGCAACCAATGGCTGGGTTGCCAGTTCCCTCAGGGAATTAACTGATCAGATGGCAGTTCTATTGAAATGTGAAACCTAATAATTCAGCGCGCATGTTACGCAAGCGAATCAAAACCACATATAAATATGTGTTTCTATAGAAATTAGGACTTGCTAAATCAATTTTTCTGTGGTCTAATCTGGCAAAATTCCCATCGGCGTCGCCCATGATTACCCTCAATCCTTCGCTGCTCATTCTGACCATTGCTTCAGGATACTTATTTACCATCTATGTCGTCCTAGGATTTATCAAGCAGATCAATCACCTCCATTAAAATGTGCCCCACAAAATGCGCCCCAAACGGCGACCAACCTTTTGCAGGGTAGGGGAGTGATTAAGCTAAATAAACGCAGGGTTAGCCCCTTTGATGGGTGGCAATGCAGAAGCTGTCTGTTGAGCTATTCGACTGCTTTTGCCACATCCCCGACTTTAAATCCAGTGCCGGTTAGAATCTTACCGACAGAAGACTGGTTATCGACTTCAGTCAGTTGAATGCGACCAATGGACTGGGTCTGCCGACGCAATAATTTTCCAGTCGTTGGGTCTTTAATATCTTTAATGACACGCTCGACGGACACAACCATACCGGGTCGAAATCCATGAACACCTCCTTTATTGAGGACGATTTGATTGCCAGTGACGTCGGCAACTACCATTTCCTCAACAGGAAGCGTTGCTGGCTGTGAAGCTAATTTAGGAGCTACAGCTGCGAGTTGAGCCACAATCTTATCGACGGCTTGGCCCGATGCTTCACCTAACAGTCGTTCACTGCTATCAGAGCTGGAATCAACGCCAATGCCTAGAATGCGACCACGACCTCCACTTTTATCTGCTTGGCCTGTGGCTTCTGCTGCGGTCAGAATTTCACCTGTGGCAGTACTCACAAGGCGAGTGGATAGTTGAACGGTGGCGATTTGCTTCTTTTGTTTTCCTCCCAGGCCAAAGAAACCGCCAACAGAACCACCTTTGGATTGTTCTTCAATGTGAAATTGGGTGATCGAACCAATCAGAACAGCATCGACGCCGAGGACTCGACCAATTTGAGCAGCGGTGGTAGGCTCAATGCGACCAGACTGACCTAGATTCTGTTCAGCTAAGATGGCGTCGATTTTACTGCGCTCGACCAGGACATAGGTGCCATCTTTGACGAGTTCGTTGGTGAGCAGATTGCTGATGCCTCGGGATGCGCCATTTTTGTTGTATAGACCATAACTAATACCAGTTTTGCTGACATTGGCATAATCGAAGTCTAAGACAGCAATCCGTCGGCTTTCTTTGACTTTGATCTGCTCGACGCCAATGCCGGGAGAGCTGAGAGGGTTGGCATAGACGGAACCCGGAACGCAAAAAGCTGTGAGAACCGTGAGAGCCACAGAAAGTTTCGCAATGGGTAAAACGGAGTTTTTCATGAAAGTAGCGTCCAGTACATCCTTAAACGTTTTGACGGTAGTGAGAAAGATTCAGTTTCCTGATCTCGCTAGATAAAATTCAGGCGGAGAAAAATTTAGCGATCGCAAATCGTCCGAATGGACTGCCTACAGTTTTTAGAGGCAATATTAATCGCGTCTAAGGCTCGCTGATAGTCGGCTTGATTATTGTCTTTGAGCGCCAGATCAGCAGCGGTACGTAAGTCGGTGAGGGCCGCTCCTTGTTGACCTTGGTTGAGGTAAACAATCCCCCGGTTGTAATAGAGAATGGCATGGTCTCCCTGGAGCTGAATGGCTTGGGAGTAATCTGCGATCGCACCGCCGCTATCCCCCAAAGACGATTGCACTAAAGCCCGACCGATATAGGCTTGCAGCAGATTTTTGTCTAACTGAATGGCCTGGTTGAAATCCTGCAGGGCTCCCGTCTGATCCTGTTTGACGAGACGAATACTGCCGCGCAGGGCATAGGCTGGGGCAAATTGGGAATTTTGGCTGATGGCCTGGGTAGTATTGCGCAGCGCCCCGGCCATATTCCCCAGACGGTATTGATCTAAGGCCTGTAAGTAGAAGTCAGAAGCACTAGATGGTGCTGAAGGGATAGATGCTATCGGCTTGATTGGAGCAGTGACGGTATTGGCCGGAGCCATCTTTAAGAAGGTATGGATGGGAATGCCGAGATTAAACCCCGTTTTGATAAAAATATCAGGGTTAATATTTTGATTCTGCACCGTAGTGGTGGTGTCAGCACGACCATGAATACCCAGCAGCTTGCCGTCCTTGTCTAGAACTGGACCGCCGCTCATGCCAGGTAGGGTGTTGTTGGTATAGACCAAGGCATACCCATCACTTAAGGGCCGGGTGGCATTGGCTGTAATTGTGCCCGTGGTGAAGTTATAGATAATGTCTGTGAGGGCTGTTGTGCGGCTGGGAAAACCTGCAACGAAGCTCTCGCTTCCTTCTGAGAGTTTTTGAGAGTTACCGATCTTGACCACAGTATAGGAACGGTCACTGGTAAACTCCAGCATGGCGAGATCGACGCCGGGAAATTTGGTAATCGTCTGCATATTGACAGGATATTCCTGCCCGTCATTGGTAATGATGGTGTATTCATCTACAGTGGCCACAACATGAGCAGCGGTCAATACGGTGTAGCGACTGCCATTGCGTTTAATGATCACACCCGAACCAGGGGCTTGGCTGTCCACCCGCACGGTAATCTGTTTGGCGACTTTGTTGATTTCGGCGGGGCTAAGGGCGAGGGCAACTTGCGGTGCCAAGACGATTGCAGCAACCGTTCCCAAGAGTAGGGTAGAAAATTTTTGGGGAATGTTCATGCAGTTTCCTAAAAATATGCCGATGGCATATAAACCGATGCTTGGATTGAGTACTCAGTTGGCGTAGTGCTCTGGATTGAGGATACCCCAACTCAGATTTGGGTTTGACAAGGTTTTATTCACACAAATAAAAACAAGCATCTGTTTTAATCGTAGCGACTTAATTTTAAGGGACTTAAGACCTGGATCACTAGCCAATCGTGATCTCTAAACTTGTGAGTTCCCATTACTTCTGTATCGTGTACCTCCCTAGATCGTTATCTGTCGCCATTCAAATCCCAATACAGCCCACGCAGCCAGTGACAATTAAACTGAATTTTATCCAAATGTGGCGATTTGGGGCCGGGTGGTCACTCATTGAAAGTTCATGGATAACCAACCTAGGGGTTGTTTTGCCTGGACATAAAAATCTTTTATATGGGAGTTTACTGAATTGAACGTTGTGGTATCACCCTGATGTTAGAAATGCAACTATAAAATTAATTGTATATTTCTTTATGGCTTCAACTCGTGCCACCTATGCTACCTAAGCAATCGCTTTTCTATAAGCCAAAATATTAGTAGATCTACTTAGTGATTTAGTTTAGATAAAGTTCTAAAAATTAGAACTGAGGCTTATATAACCAGGAGCTTGTGGATTTAGGCAGGGAATTTCAAGTGCGACAATCTAGGTTTATTAGCTAATTCTGAAAGTCTTGATATTGGTAATACTATATACCCTATCAGGGTCCAACGAAAAAGCAAGGATTTATGCAGAAAGAGTTTAATTGTTTAAGATTTTTAGGAGCAGTTTTTGGACGTTCTTTATTTCCAATTACTGCTCTCCTAATTATAGGAGGAACCATTTTTTGGGGGCCATGGATAAGCCTATTTCTGGCGTTTTCTTGGTTTATCATCGTCCTTGGGTGGATAGGTTAAGGCAATGAGTATCGATCAAAAACAAAGCACACCCAAGAAAATAATTCTAGTCAATTTTGAAGATATCCACTGCATTATTTTCCATATTTTATGTTTAGCGACATATGGCTGTTCATTTTGGCTTTACCTACACCCAGAACTATCGCATATCGATAGTTTAGGATCTCGACTGGCCTTTGAAGCAGCATCTGCACTGCTATTGGGATGGATTACAGGGGTCAATGTCGGCGTTAACTTTCACAATCATGCTCATCAAAAATTCTTTCGAGCTGCCTGGTTGAATCGTTGGATCACTCGATTATGGACTTTTTCGGGCGGGTGGCCTGGTTTTTTTTGGGAATATAACCATTTAATGATTCATCACCCCAACGTCATGGCATCAGAGGACTGGACTGCGCCTCGATACCGACCGAGCGGTGGGTTTGAAAATATTTATCGGTTCTGTTTCGCCCACTGGCCCTATCGCTATATTGTTCATCTTTGGCAAGAATTTCGACAGGGTGGCAAAGGGAAATACACCACCGATGCCGCCACTAAAGAGTTGATGATTTTCGTCTGTCTTTGGTCCATTCCCTTTTTTATTGATCTAAAAATGGCATTAGGATTATGGGTTTTACCCCAATATATTGCCAACGTTGTCATTATGGGTCCGGGAATGTATGCCCAACATATCGGCTGTATAGAGCCCTCTTCTGAAAAGCCGTTTCGCCATTCCGTCACCTTTGTCTCCCAATTTTTTAACCTGACCATGTTCAATATTGGGTATCACATTGAACATCATTCTAATCCCGCTATTCACTGGAGTGAACTGCCCAAAGTTCATCAAAGATTGAAGTCAGAACTGATTAACCATCAAGCCCATATTGTGCCATTTGGCCTCTATCATTGGGGAATACGTCTTTTACTTGAGCCTGAGCGATCAGCACTCTGTAAAGGTAAATTTGCCGCTGCACAACATCCCAACTATCGTTTCACTTGCCCTCAGTTGGCTAATCCTCCAGTCATCAAGTAGGCTTTCCTCAGTGCATACTGCATTCCTTACCATCAATAGTGCAGGAGCGGTGTCAATGCAGTATTCTTCTAGCCTAGCGTTGTCGAATTTGCTGTTATGGATTAAAGCACTATGCCTCGCTTTCTTCATGTTGCTGATGTGCATTTGGGCTACACCAAATATGATTCCCCCGAGCGCACCAAAGATTTTTATCGAGCTTTCAGTGATGCTCTAGAACGCTATGCCATCGAACCCCAAGTTGATTTCGTTCTGATTGTTGGGGATTTATTTGAGCATCGCCAAGTGCTGCCCGCGGTTCTCAATCAAGCTCAGCTCTGTTTGGATCGGCTGCAAGAAGCAGGCATTCCTGTCTTAGCCATTGAAGGGAATCATGACTATCGACTGTATGGCACCCGTACAAGCTGGTTGCGGTATTTAGCTGATTGGGGGCGTCTGATGCTGTTAGAACCCAATGCTGACGAAGCACTAGAACCCTGGAATCCTGAAACCAGACAGGGGGGCTATATTGACCTGGATTGTGGTGTGCGGGTGATTGGGTCACGTTGGTATGGCGCTGCTGCCCCTCAAGCGATTCAATCCTTAGCCCCTCAGGTAGAGCAACTCCCCCCTGGCCCAGAGCATACGGTGATGATGTTCCATCATGGTTTGGAAGGCCATGTCTCTCGCTATAGCGGCGCACTTCGCTATCAAGACTTTGCTCCTTTGCTGACGGCGGGCGTGGATTATTTAGCCCTCGGCCATATTCACCGTAGCTACACGGCTGAAAACTGGATTTTTAACCCTGGTTCCATCGAAGCCAATAGCGTGATTGAAAACCAGGATCAAAATCCTCGGGGAGTTTTCCTGGTCAATCTCTCCAAAACAGGAATCAAGGCTGATCTTAAAACCGATTACTATCAGCGCCCGATTGTGCGATTGAACTTAAAGGCGGATCCGAAACAAACGGCAGTGGAGTTAGAAGCAGCAGCGATTGCTACCATTGAAACGGCTTACAAACAGGGCAAAACGGAAGAGGCGATTGTCGAGCTGAGAATCCAGGGCACGATTGGGTTTGAACGCTCGGATTTGAATGTGAAGGAGTTGAGATCGCACCTCCATACTCTTAGTAAAGCCCTGATCATGCTGATTAAATACGACGTCACTGGCGTTGAGTACCACAGCTATATCAGTGATCAAGAAGAACTTCCCTCCCGCCACGATATTGAACGACTAGTGTTTACGGATCTTTTGGCTGCCAATGCCCATTATCGCGATCAGGCAGAATCCCTATCCACAGGTCTGATGGATCTAAAGGATCGTCTTCTCAAACAACAGACTGAACCCGAACTCTATCAGTATGCTCAGGAACTGCTTTCCGCGAGGTCCTCAGAGCCGAATGCTTCCTCGCAAGATTAGCGCACGATTTTATTCTGCAGAAACCTTGCATCGATCACTAGAGCAGGCGAGTTGTTGCTGCCGTTCAGCTAAGATCGTTGCTAAATCTGCTCTCCCCGTCAATTTCAACCGCCAATCAGCCCAAATATCATAGATAAAGTCTGCGATCGGGCCAACAATGGGCAGCTTGGTGATGGCATAGACCCAACCCATGCCTAAGACTTCATAGACTTTGCGGAAAACGGGCACCCCTTCCATCACCGTGCCATCGGGTAGTAAAGCATGAATGCTTCCCATCGCCGTTTCGAAGTCAATATTGCCATTGTCTGCAGGCGCGTAATTCAAGTCTGCAATATCGACAAAGGCAACTAAGCCCTGGCCTGCATCCCGTTTCCGCAAAAAATTGACCTCTCTCAAGCAGAGGGGGCAAGCCCCATCATAGAGCAATTTAATTTGCCATGAGGGACTTGAATCAGGTACAGATGATGCCATCGTCTTGGAGGATGGAGCAATATCAGAGGTCATAAAGGCTGGGGGTGAGCTTCTTTTTTGACTATAACCTTGATTTTTACCGAAGGGGGGCACGGCGAATGTCCGCTGTTTTTTGACATAAAATATTGCCCAGCACCGTGTCTTTGTGGGGTTACCCCTACTTGCTCGGGGGGGCACTGCCTTTAAGCAGAATAAACATCAGCAAATAAAACAATGCGACCGACGTAACGCAGATTTCAAGCCCGAACGAAAAGATGACGCCAGCTAGACATAACAGAATAGCGATCAGCACGAAGGTGGCAAGGATGGGAGGTTTCCCTCCTCGTGATCGGCCATTATATTTCACAAAAAACCAACCCAGTCGAACGGCAAGCCAGGCTAATCGGGCGGTAATTGGCATATCGTTGACCGATTGAATGATGTTGCTGAACAGCTTATCTGCTAGATCTCGGCGAACGGGTCTAAATTCCCTTTCTCCATTCTTGTGGGCATAAACCAGGCCGCCATATTGAAATGCAAAGTCGTGAACAATGGAGGCGGTTAGCATCACGCCCAAGGGTCTCAATAAACCAAAACTGAGAAAGCTCACCAACCATGGTAAAGGCACGGACGCACCATCAAGCAGCGTTAAAGATTGCCGAAAGGAGACTGGAATGACAATATCGCCACTGAGATCACAGTGGTCATATTCAGTTTCTCTCAGTTGAATACGCAGATGCCAGTCATTCTCCAGGCAGAAAAGGCGGCGAGCGCTTGCCCCCCGCCAAGCCCCCAAAATGCTCTTCCCTTGGGTGTTGAGAAGAATGGGGATCAACGTAGGGAATTTCTCGTACTCAATTTGAAAGTCTTCGTCACCATATTTCATTGTTTAGAGGACTCTGTGTTTGTAAGGTTCTGCGCTTTGTGTAAAATCTACCCTTCCTGCAGTCTGGCTAGCAAGGGGGCGGCTCCCAACAGAGTCTGAGTATAGGGATGTTGGGGATGGGTGAAGATCGCTTCTGTGGGGCCAATTTCGACGATTTTCCCCTTATTCATAACGGCGATGCGATCGCAAAAGAATCGCGCCACCCACAAATCATGGGTAATAAATAGGTAGGTTAGGTTGAAATCCTCCTTTAAGGACTGCATCAAATCTAGGACCTGGGTTTGAATACTGGCATCCAGCATACTCACGGGTTCATCACAGATCACGAGCTTGGGCTGGGTAATCAGCGCCCGTGCGATCGCCACCCGCTGCTGCTGTCCCCCAGAAATATCGCTGGGAAAGCGTTGAGCATAATCCGGGGTGGGCGTCAGGCCCACGCGCTCCAGCATGGTATGCATTTGCGACTGAGCCTCAGCAGGCGTTGCTAACTCATGAATCAGCAGGGGTTCAGCGACACTTTGACCAATCTTCATGCGGGGGTTGAGGCAGGCGCGCGGATCTTGAAAGATCATCTGAATTTGGCGACGACATTGCCGCAGTTCTCGTCCTGCTAGTGCAGTGAGTTCCTGCTTGTCAAACTGGACACTCCCCGCTGTGGGGCGGACAAGCTGCAAAATACTGCGAGATAAGGTACTTTTGCCACAGCCAGATTCTCCTACCAGGCCCAAGGTTTCGCCAGCATGAATGTTTAAGGTAATCCCATCTACCGCTTTAATTGCATCTGCCTTTTGAGAGAGGAGACGAGCGACAAAATTGGTCTCTAGGGTGTAATGTTGCTGCACGCCTCGAAGTTGGAGCAGCACGTCATCCTGTTTGGGAGGGTCTTCCTCAAGCGGGGCCTCTGCTGCGCTGGTTTGCAGATGGAGCGCGGCTTGCAACAAAGACTGGGTGTAAGCATGTTGTGGATTAGTGAGAATGTCTTGGGCTGGCCCCAACTCGACCATTTTGCCCTGGTACATGACGGCAACGCGATCGCAATATTCACTCACCAACGCCAAATCGTGGGAAATCAGCAACAGACCCATCTGGCGTTCTTCACAAAGACGGGTCATCTCCTTCAAAATTTGAGCTGCCACCGTGACATCCAAACTGGTGGTAGGTTCATCGGCAATCAGCATTTTGGGGTCAAGAAGCAAGGCCAAAGCAATTGCTACCCGCTGTCGCATACCACCACTAAATTCATGGGGGTACTGGGTCCAGCGCTCAGCCGGAATATTGACAGCGCTGAGGGTATCTAGGACTTTGGTTTTAGCTTCTTCAGCTGACAGTTGAGGGCGATGGACCTTCAGGGTTTCCAGGCAATGCTTTTTTATCGTCAGCAACGGGTTTAAGCGGGTCATGGGGTCTTGAAACACCAGGGCAATTTCCTCGCCTCGGAATCGCTGCAAGTCTCTCCCAGTCAGCGTTAAAACGGATCTGCCCGCAAAGTTAATCTCGCCTTCTAAACGGGTACCGGAGGGTAGAAGCTGCATCAAGCCTCGCCCAATCGTGGACTTACCACAGCCAGATTCTCCTACTAACCCAAGTCGTTCCCCAGCCCCTAGCTCAAAGGACACTTGATTGACTGCCCAAGTCTGGGTATCAGCTCCCCACTGCTGGGCATAGGCAATCTTCAGATCGTTTACATGCAGCAAACTGACGGCAGAACTCATATCCTGTGGACGAATAATATGTACGTCAAGGCTGTTGGCGTGAGTAGAGACTCTAAAGCCACCAGTATAGCCAGCAACCCCAACCGGGTCTGATTTTTGCACGCAGGGACAAATACTGTCTATGATAAAAACGTATTGAAAAGTTTTGTGAAGACCTTTGTTAGCAAACGCTGATACGAATAATCAAGCTCTCCCGACCTCGGCCTGGCATCACTTGGATGTCTTATGGCAAGCTGATCAGGCCCGTATTCAACCTGGCCTCTCTTACCATCAGCTTTCCCCTACCTGGCAGATGTTGATTTTGGGAGACGGTTCGCCCACTCGCCATTTACAGTTGCTCACGGGTGAACCCACGGAAGTCGATGTAATCGATATGTCTTTTGTGGGGGCCGAGCAAGATAATGCCCCCGATTTAATTAAGGCTGTCCCAGGTCCACGGTTACGCCGCCAGGTGTGGCTGCGAACCCCTTCTGGTCAGCGGTTGGCCTATGCCACGTCTTGGTGGGAAGCCAGCCATGTGGATGAGTATCTACAGAACCGCTCTTTACCGATTTGGGCGAGCTTGGCTCAGTCTCGGACTGAACTGTTTCGAGATATTCGCCAAGTTTTTTGCGGTCAATCCGAGGCGTTATCTAAAGCTTTTGACCATCCCGGACCTTTTTGGGGACGCTACTATTTGTTTTGGCATGATGGACAACCTCTGACTTTGATTTATGAGGTCTTTTCCCCCCATCTCAACCGGTATTTAGGGCCGATCTCTAGTAATCTCTAACCTACTCAGGTGACATAGGCTCGGCTTGGCCGATATTAAAGCAAGACTGAGTATAAATATCCAGAATTGACTCTAAGATAGGTGAGGCAACGTATATATCTAGGTTCAAGGCACTCCCCACCTGGACAGCATCCGAGTCAGCATGTCGCAAACCTTAGTTCTTAAAATAGGTACTTCCAGCTTAACCAACCCAGACACGGGGCATTTGGCCTTAGCCACCATTGCGTCCTTAGTGGAAGTCCTTAGCCAACTGCGACAAGCAGGCAACCAAGTTATTCTCGTATCCTCTGGGGCCGTCGGGATTGGCTGTGCCCGCTTGGGTTTAGCAGAACGACCTAAAGCCATTGCCCTCAAGCAAGCCGTTGCAGCAGTCGGTCAAGGGCGATTGATGCGCATCTACGATGATTTTTTCACCAGCCTGCAACAGCCCATTGCCCAGGTCCTACTGACCCGTGGGGACTTAGCGGATCGCAGTCGGTATATCAACGCCTCCAATACCTTGCAAGAACTGCTTAAACTAGGCGTGATACCGATTGTGAATGAAAACGATACGGTGGCGGTGGATGAGCTACTCCGGTTTGGCGACAACGATACGCTATCGGCCCTTGTAGCGGGATTAGTTCAGGCAGATTGGCTATTTATTCTCACGGATGTGGATCGGCTCTATTCGGCTGATCCCCGGACCCAGCCAGATGCTCAGCCCATTACCACCGTAGAACGAATAGAGGAATTGGCTGCTCTGAATGTCAATGCTGAGAACCAGGGATCTCAGTGGGGGACGGGGGGCATGGCAACCAAAATTTCAGCGGCTGCGATCGCAACCAATGCAGGGGTTCGCACCGTGATTACCCAAGGCAAAATCCCTGAGAATGTTCTCCGCATCCTGGCGGGAGAAACCCTCGGCACTCAATTCCAGCCTCATCCTCGGCCCCACAATGCCCGCAAACATTGGATTGCCCATGCCCTTGTCCCTACAGGCAAGCTGATTTTGGATGAGGGGGCTACTCAGGCCATCACCCAATGTGGCAAATCTCTTCTCGCGGCAGGTATCACCGCAGTGGAAGGCCAGTTTCAAAGCCAAGAGGCCGTAAGCTTTTACAATCCATCTGGAGAAGAAATTGCCCGCGGGTTGGTCAACTATAGTAGTGATGAACTGCAGCAGATTCGGGGTTTACAATCTGAAGATATTGCCCAGACGCTAGGGTATGCTGGGGCAGAAACAGTGGTTCATCGCGACAATCTGGTTATTACAGGGTAATTTCTGCCATTTTATGAGTCTAGCGTCGATATTCTCCTCATTAACTACCGTTGAGTGCAGAGGCTGCTTGTGAGCACCGGACTACAAACTATTTTTTTTAGTCGGCGTCCCCGGCGACTCAGAGCAGGCTGGCGAATCTTAACTCAGAGTGCGTTGGAGCTGGTTCTCTATATTTTGTTGAGCTTTATCTTTTTTCGAAATATCTCCAACACCAGCCAACAAGCCTTTGTCTTTGATCGGCTTATTTTCTTAGCGGCCACCACCATCTCTATTTTTCTGACTCGACGATATTTAGATCGGCGTTCCTTTGACTCACTGGGCCTAGAAATCAATGCTTGGATGCCGTGGGATTTACTAGTGGGCTTTCTGTTAGCAGGTCTGCTGATGGCTGGCATTTTTATGTTTGAATACCAAGTTGGATGGCTCACCATCATTGGATACCGCTGGCAACAAGACTCCCTGGGAACCATGATTTCAGAATCGTTGGCAGCGTTACTCGTGTTTGGCCTCTGCCCTTCTTGGCGAGAAGAACTAACCTATCGAGGCTATTGGCTCCATAATATTAAGGCCGGTCTCAATTTACCCCTGGCGATGGTCTTAACGTCGATAGCTTTTGCCATTCCTCATTTGAGATATCCTCATATCAGTTATCGGGCAATGATCTTTATTTTCTTAGCGGGTCTTTGGCTCGTCTATGCGGGGTGGGTTACTCAGCAACTGTGGTTGCCCCTTGGCATCCATGCGGGTTGGAACTTTTTTGAAGGGATAGTGTTTGGCTTTCCCCTCAGTGGGTTAAATACGTTTCGCTGGATTGATCAAACCGTATCGGGGCCGACCTGGGTGACTGGTGGAGATTTTGGTCCTGAAGCTGGTTTTGTCGGCGTTGTGGCCATGTTGATGGGTGGACTGCTCGTGCTGGCTTGGAGTCGATGGCGAATGTATTGGGGGAAACGCTTACAGAATCAGAGTCTCATCCCTTAAGGAAGGTCGCCAATTTGGGTGAGATCTTGGCAACCGAAAATGGCTTCTGGCTGACGATAGTGTTTAAACTCCAACAAGTTATGGAACGGATCTTTCAGGAAAAATGTGTGGTGCTCTAAGGGGGAGTTGGCGAAGCGAATTCGCGGGTCCTGATAAAAGGTCAATCGATAGTGTTCTGCTCGTTCCACCATCGCTTGCCAAACCCCAAACTGAGAGAACACCAAACCAAAATGTCGGGGATAAATTCCTTTTTGCGGGGTCAGGGGCTCACGGGTGACATGGGCCACTAACTGATGACCGTAGAGACTCATAATCAGGGACTGGGGACTTTCTCTCCCTAGCTCACATCCCAACCCCTCATGGTAAAAGGTTTTCGTTTCAGAGATATTCGTGACAGGAAAAGCCAGGTGGAATAGGATGAAGTCAGTGGTGGGCTGTTGTGATTGCATCGCTTAAGTAATCCCCAAGAATGACTGTTTTAAACCAAATTGGGTCGCTAAACCCCTGGTTAGTGGCTGCGGTGTTAAATATAGCCTTAGGCCTAATCGGCTGGCGGCTGGTGTCTAAGCTGCTAACCCCTGCAGGTTTGGTGCATGCTTGGATTTTAGGGGTAGTGGTTTGGGGCGTACTGGGTTGGCCTGGATACCTCGTCGTTCTATTTTACTTTTTAGCTGGGTCAGCCGTAACAAAAGTCGGCATGGCCGAAAAAGAAGCGGCCGGTATTGCCGAGAAGCGCTCTGGGGCAAGAGGACCCGAAAATGTTTGGGGGTCAGCCGCTAGCTCAACGCTCTGTGCCTTAGCAACCTTAGTGGTTCCTATCCCTTATCGTCCACTCCTTTACCTAGGGTATGTCAGCGGATTCAGCACGAAGTTGTCCGATACAACGGCGAGTGAAATTGGCAAAGCCTACGGTAATCGCACCTTTTTGATTACCACTCTCCGGCCCGTACCTCGTGGCACCGAAGGTGCGGTCAGTTTAGAAGGGACCATCGCTGGACTAGTCGCCTCCGTCGTGATTGCTGGTTTAGCCTGGGCTGTAGGTTTAATATCGCTCATGGGCGTTATCTGGTGCATCATTGCAGCGTTCGTGGCCACGAATTTGGAAAGCGTAATTGGGGCAACGGTGCAGTCCCAATTCAATTGGCTGACCAACGAAGTCGTCAATGGGATTAATACTCTGATTGGTGCATTAGTCGCTATGGGATTGGCTCTAGTATGGTCTCACTTCGTCGGCCTTTAAAGGTTTGGCCCGTCAGTGACCACTCTCAAGATAGATAATAGTAATGCGGGAAATGCGATAGGATAATGCATCAAGACAAGGAGGCCAAAAAGGATGGCTTCAAAACCGGGGATTGTACCGATGGTTCTGGCTGCAGTAGTTGGGGGATCAGCAGCACTTTTTTTAACACAACTTTACTTCAGCATTTGGATTGAACCGTCAGTCACTGCTGAGAAAGCACCACCGGTGTTGGAAGTCAAACCAATACCAACGGATGCGATTGCCAAAAAAACGCCTCCTCCATCGGTTGATCCACGAACTGATGTTCTCCGCATCAGTAATCAAACCCAATATCCGATCCGAGTGGTCCTTCGCAGCCACCTCAATCCCAATCATCCCAGTCCCCCCCAGGATCCCCACTTCAAAGAGCCTGTCCATTGGGATTTTGCTCCCCAAGAAGGCAGTATTAAGGGTCTCCAGGTCTCTTTGCCTTCTGGTCCATTTCAGCTCTATCGAGGCGATGTGCTGATGGCTTTTGCCTTAGACGGGTCCCAAAAATATTGGGGCCCCTATATCGTGGGCGATACCCCCCAGCCCACCTTAAAAAATGCAGATACGGAATGGCATTTGGTGATTTCACCCTAATTCTGTTTGCAGTGCTAACAGTTGAGGGCGAAGCAGCTTAAAGGCTTCCCCCCGATGACTAATTTGGCGTTTGGATTCTGCCGATAGTTCTGCAAAGGTTTTGTGCTGGGAAGGTACATAGAAAATAGGGTCGTATCCAAACCCGCCCTGTCCTTGAGGCGCTAGAAGAATTTCACCCACACAAATGCCTTGGGCCTGACAGGCAACACGACCATCCGGTCGAGCGAGGGCAATCACGCACACAAATTGAGCCCTGCGATTGGTGATTCCCTGCAGTTCCGAGAGAAGGCGCTGAATCCGCTCGGTATCGGTTGTGCCGTACCGAGCGGAGTAAAGACCGGGAGCACCGTCTAGGGCCATCACTTCTAATCCTGAATCATCAGCAATCGCCCACTGTCCCAAATGCTGAGCGACCTGTGTGGCCTTGAGAATGGCATTTTCACTGAAGGTTGAACCAGTTTCTTCGATGTCTAACTCCGGGGGCATCAACTGTAGTTGCCAAGGCAGATCGGCTAAATGCTGTTGCATTTCTTTTAACTTGCCAGGGTTTTGAGTAGCCACAATCAAGGGGGTCATATCCGTTTTACCTCTCTAGGACACAAAAAGGATGGAGGTCGCAAAAAATCAGCGTAGGATAAGAGCGACGCGTGCTGGAATCAGGATTGGCCATGCCTACTTTTGCCGATATTAAAACGATTTATACGGATGGTGCTTGCTCGGGCAATCCCGGTCCCGGCGGATGGGGGAGCGTCATTTATTTCACAGATGGATCTTGCCATGAAATTGGTGGTTTCGTTCCCCAGACCACCAATAATCGCATGGAGTTACAAGCTGCGATCGCAATCTTAGAATTGTTGCAAAATAAACCTTTACCCCAGTCCATTCCCCTCTATACTGACAGCGAGTACGTTAAAAACGGCATTACCAAGTGGTTGGTAGGCTGGAAACGAAAAGGGTGGAAAACAGCCAAGGGCAAACCTGTTCTCAATCAAGATTTATGGCAACAGCTCGATCAACTCAATGATACTTCCATAGACTGGCGCTATATCCGTGCCCATGCTGGCCACGAAGGAAACGAACGCTGTGATCAAATTGCCCGCGCGTTCTCCCAAAAACAAACTCCGCAACTCCAACAAATCACCATGGCTGAATCAGAGACCCAAAACCACAGCATGCCAGAACCGTCCGAAGCAACGATTGGAGCATCCCGCATATCCCATCTCCATGACTTAATTGACACACTGGAGATTGCAGATTATATTGCCAAGGAAGGATATCTCATCAGCAGCTCAGAACTGGCGGATCTGATGTCTGTTCATGCCAATGCGGTCACGAGTCGAGGCGATGAATGGGTGTGGCGTAATTGGCTGATCTCTCGCGTTAGACGGGAAGGGAATCAAATCCTCTGGCAACTCGAACGCCTAAATTCTTAGGTCAACACCCATAAACAGTCAGCAAGGCAACGGCTAACCGTTGCCTTGCCAAACTAGTTCGGGATTAGGAGAGCGCTATTTGTCTCCACCCGTAATCCGGTCCTTCAATTGACGATAGTCAGTGACTAGCTGTTGGCGCGTTTCAGCATACCGTAAGTAATGCCAAGCAAACCAAGCAGTGTAGCCCAAACCAATCAGTTCCAGCAGAGGTGCAACCAAGGGGATGGCATTGAGGACATCTAAGACCCCATCCGCAACCGCCACAGAAACCAAAGCCGCTAAAACGATTAGCCCTGTGGTTAACGGTTTCTTATAAATTTCAAACGTTTCCCCGACTTGTTTAGGGAATACGTCAACAAAATCCCTCAACTTTTCGCCAATCTCTTTAACGTCAATCGTAGTGGACTCGTCCGAAGAAAGACGCGACAAACTTCCAGAGGTTTCAGTATTTAAATCCAAATCAGCAGTCGTCTTTGTTTCCTGGTCAGCATCCATGGTGTTTTTATGGGAATAACAACTTCACAATCATTTATCAAGCAGAAATAAAACTATATCTCAAGTTCACCTACTTGGGCAGGATAACGCCTAACTTGCTCCTCAAACACACATAACTGGGCTTGAGACAGAGATATGATTTAACCATGTTACCCATTTTTTCTGGAGATACCTTCGCCCTCAAGAAGGATTTAACGGAACCTTTTTAGATTCTTTTCCCAGGGACATTTTCAGAACTCACTATTGCTGAAGGTATTGCTGTAATGCTGGCGTTTGCGTTAATGCCGCTTCAATCGCAACCGGATAAATAATCCAAGTCCGCCGAAAAGGTTGAATTAAGGCTTGCACTAGCGGAGATACCTCACTAATTTCAACCAGGTTTTTCCCAGAGCGCAGATTAATACCTCGTTGATACAGCGTGTAGCCTCGGGTCAGAGCCACCTGTAAACCGGTATAAAAACTAGGCTCCTTACCTCTAGATTGAAGCAACTTGTAACTCTGACTCAACAGATCTTGTTGTTGCTGTTCCGTCAAATCACTAATATCCATCGCCTTGAGCAAATCCCGATTGAGATAGCGTTGGCATAAGTCCCTCAAAATTGGATCATCGCTGGACTGCCATCGTTGTAAATGGTAGGTAAACACAATATCGTCTGCTGCCAAATAGTGGGGCAAGGAGACCTTTGCCCCCCCGTTGATCAACCAGGCGCGAACGGTTGGATCGGCGTCAATTTGATCGGCCAGCAACAACTCCTTGGCCCGCCGAAATGCTTGGATTAATCCCCAGGCAGACGCTAAATTCTTGGGGTGGTTGTAAATCTGAGCATACATAAAGTAGCGAACAACCAAATAATGCTCAATGGCGGCTTGTCCCTTGTGCGCGACCACCAACTGTTGAGTCGCAGGGTCATAATCCAAAGCCATTAGGATTCGGTCTAAATCCAGTTGGCCGTAAGAAGCACCGGTAAAGTAGCTATCGCGTAATAAATAGTCGATGCGATCGCAATCCAACTGGCTCGACACGAGTTGACTGACAATCGGCAACTCAAATGTCTTCAAATAGGCCTGTTCGAGTTGGCCCGCCAAAGCTGAATCAAAGGCATCGAGCAACGGTCGGATCTGGTCCGACTCTCGCAAGATGGTGCGGGTCCAGGTCTCATGATGACTGTGAAAAATGTCTTCCCCCGTATGACTGAAGGGGCCATGACCAATATCGTGGAGCAACGCACCGCACAGGACAAGCGCCCGATAGGGTTGCAGTTGCGGATAGGTCTGCATTAACTGATCGAAGGCCAGTCGAGCGACATGCATCACCCCCAAGGAATGGGTGAACCGCGACCCTTCTGCTCCATGAAACGTGAGGCTGGCGGTCCCCAATTGCCGAATGCGTCGGAGTCGCTGGAATTCAGGCGTATCGACCAGTTGAATGAGAAGCGACTCCACTGGATCCTGGTTGGTTAAGGTAATACTCCCATGCAGAGGGTCATGGTAGGTCCGACTAGGTGGATGCGGCACTAGCAATCACCGCCGATTCTGCCAGAATCTTAAGCGCCTGTTGATATTGGGTATCCGCCGAGGTTCCAACTTGATCGCTGCGGAGCGTGGATAAGGTCACAACTTTATCGGGCTTAATTCCCACTTTATTGATATTGCGATGACTCGGAGTTTCATACTTGGCAATGGTAATCGCCAAACCCGACCCATCCGACAAATTAAATAGGGACTGAATCGACCCTTTACCAAAGGTTTGCTCGCCGACTAACTGGGCACGGCCATTATCTTGCAACGCTCCCGCTAAGATTTCACTAGCACTGGCACTACCGCGATTGACTAAGACCACTAGCGGGGCATCCGTGAGAGACCCTACTTTTGCGTCGAAACTGTTGCGAATGCCCTGTCGATCAACGGTGTAAACAATTGGGCTCGGTTCTAGCCACATCTGGGCAATTTCCACCCCGGCTTGCAGGAGTCCCCCAGGATTATTGCGTAGATCTAAGATATAGCCATCTGCCCCCGCAGCTTCCAGCTTGGTGATGGCTGCCTGCATCTCCTGGGTGGCATTGGCATTGAATTGACGGAGACGGATAAAGCCCACGTCTTGACCATTGGGCTGGGGCCGTAATTCTGCAAATACTGGGTTAATGGCAATGCGATCGCGTTTAATGGGGAATACCAATACGCCCTGATCGGGGCGCTGTACTTTCAATTGCACCGATGATCCAATCGGACCTCGCATTCGCTCAGCGGCTTCATCTAGGGTTAAATCAAGGGTGGAAGCATTATCGATATTGAGAATTAAATCTGCAGCTTGTACCCCTGCGATCGCAGCCGGAGACCCCTCAATAGGAGCTAGGACTTCCAAGTAACCCGATGTTTCGTTCTGAATAATCTGTAAACCGACCCCGGTTAACTCACCCGAAGTACTTGTCTTTAAACTCTGGTATTGCTTCGGTTGAAGGAGTCGCGTAAAGGGATCATCCAAGCTATCCAACATTTCACGGATCGCCCTGTAAGTAGACTCTCGATCCAGCATTTGACGGGTTAAGGCTTGCTGTCGAACCGAACGCCAATCCTGGTGATTGAAAGAATCATCTACATACGCTTGGTCTACCAGTCGCCAAGCTTCGTTATAAAGCAACTGCTCCTCAGTCAGAGCTGTTGCGGGTGGCACAACAACTAGAGCGAGGACAAATTGAAAAATACAAATAAAGCTAATAATGCGTTTAATCATTTGTAAATTTTAGCGATATTCCCCTTTGTCTGGTTCCTCGCATACCGTAAAAGCCTGATAAAACGTTGAATGTTTGCACCGTGGCCCAGAATAATAATCCCAATTACAGTGCACCCAAAAAATACCTCTATGATTTTCTGAAAGGTGTATAGGCACTGTGTTACATTTTTTATGAAGAGCGATACATTTTTTTGGAACCCCTAGCTTTATGAGCAAAGTGTACGACTGGTTTGAGGAACGCCTTGAGATTCAGGCGATTGCCGATGACGTAACCACCAAGTACGTGCCGCCTCACGTCAACATTTTTTACTGTCTGGGTGGAGTCACCCTAACGTGCTTCATCATCCAGTTTGCAACTGGATTTGCAATGACCTTCTATTACCGACCTACGGTCACTGAAGCGTTTAACTCCATCCAATACATCATGACTGAAGTCAACTTTGGTTGGTTGATTCGGTCCATCCATCGTTGGTCGGCCAGCATGATGGTCTTGATGATGATTCTCCATGTCTTCCGGGTCTATCTGACGGGTGGATTCAAAAAGCCCCGAGAATTAACCTGGATTACTGGCGTTATCCTAGCGGTTATCACTGTGACCTTTGGTGTGACTGGCTACTCTTTACCCTGGGACCAAGTGGGTTACTGGGCTGTCAAAATTGTGTCAGGTGTGCCAGAAGCGATTCCTGTTGTTGGCTCTTCTATCGTTGAGCTATTACGAGGTGGAACTAGCGTCGGTCAATCCACCCTCACACGTTTTTACAGCTTGCATACCTTCGTTTTACCTTGGTTAATTGCAGTGTTTATGCTGCTGCACTTCTTGATGATTCGAAAGCAAGGTATTTCTGGTCCTTTGTAAACGCTTGGTAGGCTCTGAATCGGGTTTTCTGTTTTCGGAGTCTCAGGGATATAGAAGCACCAGTCTTTCTAAAAATCCTCATCTGCTGACCCCCTAATAGAATGGAGAACACTCGCAACCATGGGAAAAATACTCAAACAACCTGATCTTAGCGATCCTCAATTAAAGGAAAAACTTAAAAAGGGCATGGGCCATAACTATTATGGTGAGCCTGCTTGGCCCAATGATTTGCTCTATGTTTTTCCCATCGTCATTATGGGCACCATCTCCTTGGTGATTGGCTTAGCCATTTTAGACCCGGCGATGGTGGGTGAACCTTCTAATCCCTTCGCCACCCCTTTGGAAATTCTGCCAGAATGGTATCTATATCCCGTTTTCCAAATTCTGCGGACCGTTCCCAGTAAGCTGTTAGGTGTGCTCCTACAAACCACAATCCCTTTGGGATTGATGCTTATTCCCTTTATTGAGAATGTCAATAAGTTTCAGAATCCATTCCGACGTCCGATTGCAACGAGCGTCTTTCTGTTTAGCGTTGTTGTGACGTTGTGGCTTGGGATTGGTGCAACTTTCCCAATCGACAAATCCTTGACTTTAGGTTTGTTCTAGAATTCTCAACCCCCCAGTCTCCTAATCATTAGGGGTAATCTTCTTAAAAAAGAGCATTCATTGGAATCCAGTGAATGCTCTTTTTAATTCAACTTTAGAGGCAAGACTGAGGTTGTGTTGGCCCCGAGTGTTTTACGGGGTGTCTGATCCAGAACACTCCTCTTAATCATTAATTAATCTTATGTTTTTTTCAGACTTGATTTTCTCGGGCTGGAAGACCCTAGCTCCTATATTTTAATTTTCAAGAATAAAAATAATTGGTCCTCTATTCCCTGAAAATGTTCCTGGTAAACATTTTCAGGGAATATTAACTATTGTTAATTTTACTCAGAAATGGGCCTGACAATTCCCAGATGACTGTGTTAACTTAGAATTCAAGGAATTAGAAAAACTGATAGCTTCACTGAAGCCACAGGTAAAAAAGGCTATTTTAGTCTTTTTGTTCGGTTTAGTGAATAAGCCGCCTAGGGAATGTGTAACGTTTCTAAGCGATTTTTCTGTATGCCTTTGGTGTTGGGAGTAATAAGTTAAGCTAGGCGATTTCGCTAGCTAGCTTACTGTTTTCTGATGAGAATTCACTGAGTTCTCGTGTGCTGAGGAGATAACCTAAATTAGGTTGCCAGGTCACGGAAGCGGAGGATGCCGTCCAAACTTTCGTGGGATGCTCAGGTGCTGACTAAAGTACTGGGCTAGTTTGGCGTGTTTCGAAATGACCAAGTCTGCTTTTTTCTACCCTTCTATCTTCCTCCTACTATGTCGACTGTCCCTTTTCCTGTATTGCTCCTTACTGTAGCGTCTTTGTATCTGTTATCCATTCATTTTCTCTTGCGGTTGCTTCATCATCGCGATCAGTTGCGCAGACCGTAAATCAGATGATGCGGTCAGTCCTACTCGTTTTCCAATGAATGGGTTGTCTTAAAATAGCCCCTGGGAGTAACCATCCAATTATAGTGAAACCGAGTGGTTGCATTGCCGATGATCACGGTACTAAGCATGTCAACGGGTAGAGTATCCAGCTCAGCTAGCGTTCCTAGATGGGTCGTTTGGTCAGGACGGTAAACTGACCGAACGACCGCTACGGGCGTTTGCGGATCTCGATGTCGCAAGCAGATTTGCTGAGCTTTGAGTAGATGTTCGATGCGTTTTTGCGATCGCGGATTATACAAGGCCATCACAAAATCAGCAGCAGCGGCAGCCTCTAGACGCTTCTCAATCACAGTCCAGGGGGTGAGTAAATCACTGAGGCTAATGGCGCAGAAGTCATGCATTAAAGGCGTACCGACTTGGGAGGCAGCGGCTTGCAAGGCAGAAATTCCAGGAAAAATTTGGACGGCTGGGGTCTGCCCATCCCAACCGTTCTGCTGTAGCGCTTCCATCACTAAACCGGCCATGCCATAGATACCAGCATCACCCGAAGAAATCACCGCTACGGTCAAGCCCCACTGAGCCAAATCGATGGCTCGTTGGGCGCGTTGGCGTTCTTGGGTAATGGGGGAGGGTTCGATGATCTGACCGGGACGAAACAGCGATCGCACCAAGTCCACATAGAGGGTATAGCCAATCACCACATCTGCTTGGGTAATGGCAGTTTTGGCCGCAGGGGTCATTTGTTCCAGGGCACCAGGCCCCGTTCCCACTAGCAACAGTTGCCCACTGCGCCCGGTATATTCCTGCTCAGCTTGAGCAATGGCAATAGTGACGGCTCCGGGGTGAGCTAGATCTTTAAAGATTTGCTTGGTAACCAGGAGAGTAGATTGCTGGGAGGCTTTGAGAGCAGCGGCTTCAGCGACGCTGGGCGTCCCCACTTCGGCCTTGACGACATCGGAAGGAGTGGGGACTGCTACGGCCTTTAAGTCTTCAGGGGAATAGCATTTTAGAGGCCAGTTAGCCTGTTGGCAGAGGTCCACTAACCCTGCTTCATCCGCTTTTAGATTTAGGGTGGCAATCCCGGCAATGGCTGCCCAAGCCAGTTGATGTTGTTCGCAGACTTGGTGGAGGACCTGTTCCATTAGCTGTCTGGAGGTGCCTCGTTCACAGCCCATGCCTACCCAGAGAACACGAGGGTGCCATTGGACAGTGGGTTGGCCTAGGGATAAGACTTTGGGACTGATCCAAATTTGGGGAGATTCGGTATCGCTAACGAATTTATAGGTATGAGATGGGGGTAAATGGGCTTGCCATAGTTCTGAGCCAGCGGCTTGGTGAACAGTGACGATTTCGCCTCGGGCAATGGCACCAGCGATGGCGTTCCAGTCGCCAGCCCCTCGTTGCCAGCCGAAGGGGACACCAAGTGTATCGATGCTGGGCAGGTTAGCAGCATTGCTAGCCCCTGTGAGGATAGGGGTGGCTCCGATTTGTTGGGCGAGGAGCTGGGTCAGTTGGTCGGCTCTTCCGAGGTGACCATTGCAGAGGCTGATCACGAACTGGCCCGATTCATCGAGGACAACAACGGCAGGATCTTGGGCTTTGTCGGTTAGGAGAGGAGCGATCAGCCGGACGACGGCTCCGATGGAGAGGCAGAAGATGAAGCCTTGATGGTCGTTCCACAGGGTTTGGAGATGGTCTTTGAGGGAGCCTTGGTAGGCTTGGGTATGGGGTAAGTGGGCAAGGGAAGCGGGGACCCAGAGGGTGGCTCCGGTTTGTTGGCAGAGGGGTTGGAGGGTATGGACGGCGCTGGGGGTGGTGGCGAAGGCGGCTAAGGGCTGAAAGGATTGAAAGAGACTTGGACTCAAGGGGATTTTCCGGTTGGGGTTAGGGGAGAAATATTAGGATAACAACATAACCGTAAAGGAATGCAAGGCTGCGATCTGCCATGCCCCTCTCACCTGTGACGCTGCAACATCCGTCATCGAAACAGATGGCGGATGAGCAGTTTTTTGAGTTTTGTCAGATAAATCAATCCCTGAGAATTGGGCGAGATCGCACTGGAGTGATTTCCATTATGTCTCTCCCTGGCCCCGAAACGGGCAATCGAGAAGTCAATATTTTGGGAGAGTTGTGGAGTTGGGCGGAGTGGGATGGCAGTGGGTTAGTGTTTAGTTCTAGTGTGGGGTTTAAGCTATTCAGTGGGGCGGAGTGCTCGCCGGATGCGGCTTGGATTAGTCTGGTGCGATGGCAAAGGTTAACTTTGGAGCAACAGCAGTGTTTTGCGCCAATTTGTCCTGATTTTGTGGTGGAGTTGTGATCTCCTTCGGATAGTTTGCTGCCGTTGCAAGACAATATGGTGGAATATTTGGCGGAGTCGGGATATCGGTTAGGGTGGCTGATTGATCGGCATCAGCGGTGGGTGTTTGTGTATCGACCTCAGCAAGACGTTCAGTGTCTGCAGGGTCCAAGTCAGATTAGTGCTGAACCTGAATTGCCAGGGTTTGTATTGAATTTGACGAAGGTTTGGTAAAGCTGAGTTGGTGATAAATGCTTACAGCTTATGCTGCTGCCTCTGGTCCTGAAGATTCAGCTGCCTTTGGTAGGTAAATATCCTCGATCCTAGTAGTATGGTGTTAGCAACCCTTCAATTGGGCCGTAAAGTAATGTCTCCGCACAGAGTCAGACATTCCTCGATTATGGCGGCGTTGGAGGCCACGGGTGAAAATGTCCGGGTAGTGCAGCAGCTCTCTCGCCATACCAAGCCGGAAATAGTGATGCGATACGACGATAACCGAAAGGATCTCCAGGGAGAGATGACGGGGGTGTTGTCAGGGTTGTTGGGGAAGTGAAGGACGATCCATTAAAGACAGACAGAGTATAGCTTAAGGACAGTACTCAACTTATCAGGATTGTGGTAATTGCTAAATCATAGACAATCAATCCTGACAGCTTCGGTCGTTTTAGGCCTAGCTGCCGGGATTTTCAAGGTTCTGTTGTCGTGACTCTTAAGGATGGATCTGTTAATGCTTTTACTTGACAGCTCATTGCAGCCCTCAATCGTGGCCGAAGACTTACAATGACCAAAAGCATAAAACTCACTGAATAAATAGTCATGAACTATCGAGATAAATTTATCTGTGCTCTTTATGGCTTGATTGCATTGATTGCCCTCCCTGCAACATGGATTAACAATATTGCCTTTA
>NZ_JANQOP010000215.1 GCF_028285745.1 Acaryochloris sp. IP29b_bin.137
CCACCAATGCCACAGGTTAGATAGGTGGTGCCACGAATAGGTTGAGTCCGTTCGTAATGGTGTTCATGACCATTGACGTAAAGCTGCACACCATATCGGGTAAACAACGGAGGGAGCTGCTTTAAAAGCATCGGTTGGCTAGGAACATGGCCCATCAATGGTCCCCATGATTCAACTAAGTGCTGAAACGCACCATGCCAACCTGAAGAATAGATATTGTGGTGTCCCAATACAATTTTCCAGACTGCTTGCGATCGAGATAGCGTTTGTTCTAGCCATTCGAGTTGGGCAGGCCAATGATGGCCGGGATTGGTATCTAGTGCAAAGAATTGAGCCAGTTCATCCCCAAAAGTGTAGTACCGCCCCAGCATGTTGTACCCAGGATAGCGAAGCTGATCCTTACCTTCGTTGGATCGAATATCATGATTGCCTAAAACGGCATGAAACGTCACGCCATTCTGCAGTAAAGCGCTATAGGGCTTTGCAAATACGCTCTTGACTCGGTGAATATCTCCTGAGTTGTAGATGTTATCCCCCACAAGCCAAACCAGGGAAAAAGGATGGTGCTTGCAGTACGCCATCATGGCTTGAGCAACCTTAAACTGAGACCGTTTTCCGGTGCCCACATCCCCCACGGCGACAAATCGTAGGTGAGATGGGGCTGAATCTGGTATCTGAGTTTTCCTATCTAACCATTCCTGGATTGGCTCCTGGGATTGAGCCCGATGATGTAACACACCAACCCCCAAGCCAGACAAACTGATTAGAGAAAGAAGCTTTCGCCGCTTAAAAGACATACCTACCCAGAAATCTGCATCGAGTTCTCTACAAAAGATCAGCTCACCCGCATGAGCGTAGACCAGCGATAGAGAAAACTGTTTTCGCAGATACTTTGAACGGAGAAGGTTAAAAACTCGACAAGATTCTTACTCCATCTGCATGAGTTGAGCAGTGCAGGCCAATTTTCTACACATCATCCCTAAGCTGAACAACCTCAGAAGATAACCAATCTGGCGTCTGCACTGTTTCCAGGGTTCTGTCACCCACTGACGTAAATATTAGAAAAGCCCCCATACCAGCCATAATCGCGTTTTCGGCAAAGCTGACAATACCTAGTGGAGTCTTAGCATTCCCGCCTACGCAGGCACAGTTCAATGCCAGTTTGTCGATATAGACTGCTTTGAAAACAGAGATAGCACCACTGGTTCCAATCAACAGTGAACTCATTCCAGTTAATAGTGGTGCCACTCCAGACAAGAAACCCAGGCCAATCAGCAGTTCAGCGAAAGGGTAAGACTTGGCATAGGGCTTGAATGTTTTGGTAATCAGGTCATACTTCTGAAATCCTTCGACAAAGGCATCCAGGTCCATTAGCTTTAGAGATGCCAGCATTGAAAGTGACACTCCCATAAAACCGGTCATCCCTAATGAGGTTGCAAGGGTAATCAGGCCAGCCGTGGAAAAGAGAGCAACTACAGGGGTGTAGGAGTAGTCAGCAGCCTCAACTTCCACACCAAAATGTTGTGCTAGATCGGTATAGCCGCCTATGCGCTCTTCGCCAAAAAAGATTTGTGGCGTGGTGGGAACCTCATGTTTTGTTTTAAATGCCTCCACCTCTTCCTTAGAGCGTAATGGGTGGTCTTCATACTCAATACCTTGCTCCTTGAGCAAATGGATGGCCTTCAGGCCCCAGGGACAGTCATGGTCTGCAGTGGACATGCGATAGAGCTTAACGGGTGTCTGGGTTGTGCTTAAGGTTGTCATCACTCACCTCCCTGTACGATTGGAGTCATTCATAGGCTAAACCCTACAGTTAACTAGAGAGTCAAGGGGCAAATATCGCCCACCTGGGTGATGGGCTTGACCCTACAGTTGACTGTAGGGTTTAAAGTGAAGGTAGTTTTCAACTCAACGAAAAGATGACCACAGCCACACATTTGAAAATTGGTGAGGTTCGACGGCAAACTGGGGTTGCTGTTGGGGCGTTGCGATACTACGAAAGCTTACAGTTAATTCACTCGGATCGTGGAGACAATGGCTACCGCTATTACCCCCAAGAGACCGTGCAGCAGGTGCAGTTTATCAAGAAGGCACAAACCTTGGGGTTCTCCTTAGAAGAAATTCGGGAAATCCTCAATATTCATCAACAAGGAGACATCCCTTGTGAACGGGTGCAGTCCCTGCTGCAAGACAAGATTGAACAGCTTGACCATCAAATCCAGCAGATGATGTCCTTTAAATCTGAATTGGAAGAATATCGAGATCGCTGGGCCACCAACCAGCCCCGACCTCAACCCGGTGATATCTGCCCTCTAATTTCAACTGTTTCCCTATAACGCTTATGCGAGTTTTACTGGTCGAAGATGAACCGGATCTGGGAGCCGCCATTCAGCGCACTCTCACCCAGGAAGCGTACATTGTGGATTGGGCGAAAGATGGCAGGGAGGCTTGGGGCTATCTAGAAAGCCAGTGGACCCAGTACACTCTGGCGATCTTCGACTGGTTATTGCCGGGATTATCCGGGATAGATCTGTGCCAACGCCTTCGGGCTCAGCAGAGTCCTTTGCCCGTCCTGATGCTAACCGCCAAGGATCAACCGGAAGATGCCGCAACAGGGCTGGATGCGGGAGCGGATGATTATCTGGTTAAACCCTTTCGCAAAATTGAATTACTGGCCCGTTTGCGGGCACTGCAGCGACGATCGCCCCATTTTCAGCCTCAACAACTTCAGGTGGGGCCGCTCACGTTGGACTATGGCACCCACAATGTCTCTATCCTGGATCAGGGACAAGGTCAGAGTGTCTTGTTGACCCATAAAGAATTTCAGCTATTAGAGTATTTCATGCAGCATCCTCGACAAATTGTCAGTCGCGATCAGATCCTTAATCAGCTTTGGGGCGCGGAAGCCGACACCATCAGTAATGTGGTAGCTGCCCTGATGCGGCAACTGCGGCGAAAATTGTCTGACCTGGGCTGTGACCAAGCCATTGAGACGGTCTATGGAGTGGGTTATCGTCTTCATCTCAACCCTGAATAAGCAAACATTATTCCATTAGATGCTCAAGCGATCGCAAAAGCGTATAGCAAGGACCAGGTCCAGAAAAGTGGCCCTTTCAGGGTCCACCTGTCCCAGGCAACGAAAATAGTGCTGCCTATGCTAGGATTCAGCCATGACACGTCAAGAAACGCTGCAAACGATTAGTCACTTATTACAGCAACAGCCTCAAGAAAAGTTAGAGGCTCTTTTGGGTTGGTTGGAACAGAGCGATGATGACTTTGAACGGCAACTACGCACTGATGTAGAAGCGGGAAAGTTCGATCAGCTGATTGCTAACGTTGTCGCGGAAGATGACGCAGGAGAAACCATCAATCTTGAAGCATCGTGCGACAAAGACTTTTTGGAAGCTGTATAACAAGCTATCTCTTGACCTACAGCGCCAAGCTCGCAAACAGTATCGACTGCTTCGACGCAATCCACAACATCCATCTTTGCGATTCAAACCCGTGAGTAAACTGTGGTCAGCAAGAGTCAACGATGATTACCGGGCCTTAGCAGTCAAACGCGATGATGCTTACGTCTGGTTTTGGATTGGTCCTCATCGTGAATACGACAAAATTCTGAGCGGTAGTCACTAAATCGTTGGGTAGAAGTTGGCATTACCTTTCCCTGTAAACCATGAATGAGCAGACGTTATTTCGTCAGACTCGCTGGCGATTGGCAAGCTGGTATGCCGGGGTGATGGGTATTATTTGACCCTGAGTGGCTTAGGTGTCTATGAGGCGATTGATCATGCCCATCGAACGGCTGCGGATCGAGAATTGCAAGCGATCGCAGGTCGGTTACACGATAATTTAGAGCCAATGCTCAAGCAACCAGGCGAACTCCCCGCCAGTGCCCAGCGATATTTACCGGCTTCTTGCATTAGTCCAGAACCCTGCATAACGTCTGCTAGCGTTGCAGATCATGCACCAGGGGAAATGTTCCAGGGCAGCTATTAAATTCGGCTCTTAGATGGCTCCCAAAACCTCATTGCCTTAGCTGGTTTAAAACCCAGTGATCTAGCGTTCTCTTCATCTACGACCGCATGGCAATATCTTCAGGATGAGGACAAGATTCGCTACCGTCAAATCACTATTCCTTTGCAAAATCCTAATGCGCCCCTTTGGGGATACTTGCAAGTCGGTAGCTCTCTCAAACATTCTGATCAGTATCTCTCCTCAGTCAGGTTGGTTCTATTTGCTGGCTTGCCCTTAGCGCTGTTTTTTATTGGTGTTGCAGGCTGGTGGCTTGCTGGACGAGCGATGCAACCGATTCGTCAGTCCTACCAGCAAATGCAGCAGTTCACAGCAGATGCGGCCCATGAGTTACGGACGCCAATTGCCGCTGCTCAAGCGACGGTGGAATCTGTTTTGGATAAGTCTCCCCTTTCAGAAGTCGAGACTCGCGAAACGTTGCAGGTTTTGGATCGACAGCATCAGCGTTTGTCTCAATTAATTCAGGACTTACTGTTGCTCACCCGCTTGGACCGTCACGTTCAAACTCATCCAACTGATACCTGCTGTTTACAGGATGTGGTCCATGACATCGCCGAGGAATTAGCAGCTTTAGCATTAAGTAGACAGGTTCAACTTATCACTGATATTCAGACTGAGCAGCGCTTGCAGATGACTGGGGATGAGGCCCAGCTGTATCGCTTAGTGTTTAACTTGGTGATTAATGCCATTCAGTACACGCCCGAGGGGGGCAGGTCACCCTGTCCCTTGCTCAGCAGGATCAACAGGCTGTTCTCCAGGTAAGGGATACAGGCGTGGGGATGGCTGATGAGGAGCAATCAAACATCTTTGATCGGTTTTATCGGGTGGATTGCGATCGCAACCGACAAACGGGCGGTTCCGGGTTAGGATTGGCGATTGCCCAGGCGATTGCTCAAAAACATCAGGGAAGAATCACGGTGCAGAGCCAGCCTAGTAAAGGCAGCCTTTTTATAATCCATCTACCGATTCTCCCTACCTGAGCGGAACTTACCTGTTGAATCCAAGGTTTAAAGTGCAGCCATTTCTCCAATAAGATTTCTGCATTTCTTCAT
>NZ_JANQOP010000234.1 GCF_028285745.1 Acaryochloris sp. IP29b_bin.137
TGCAACTGAAACCCCATAAACGACTCAATTACCAGAGAGGCATGAGGGCGCTATCACTGATTCAGACCACATTGTGAAACCCTTGTCATCCCCAAAGAAGAATGAGTCTGGCAACCGATTGCTATTTTCTACTGCCTTTGGCATCAACCTGGATAGGGATCTCAGCGACCTTTGACTTTTTCGTCCCAACCAATCGTGTATCGACCCAGGCTAAGAGTTCACCGGGTTGGGGAAGCTGTTCTCTCTGATTCACAAAATAGATACTGACCAGGGTGAGACCAACCCCAAACGTCTGGATAGGACTGAGAACTTCGGACAAGAACAAATTGCCAAAAACAAGAGCAAACACGGGGGTCAAAAAGGTCAATGAACTCAGACTGGTTAAATTCCCTTTGGACGCAAAATAGAAGAATAGACCATAGGCAATCGCACTGCCAAAAATGGCGGCATAGGAGATGGCAATCCAGTCAGAGCTGGTCAGATGTCCCCATTGCTCAGATTCCCACAGGCCCGATCCGAAAAAGAGGGGGAGTCCACCCAGAAACATATGCCACCCGGTCGCACTAATTGGGTCAGCATATCGGCAAACTTGACGGATCATAACCGTCCCTACGGCCATCGATAATGCTGCCAATAGCATTAGAAATTCACCGCTATGGCTAATTTGAAGCCATGATTGCCATTGCAAAATTGCGTGCCCTTGCTGGAGCCATTCTCCCGTTCCTAGCTGCAAAATCCATTCGTCGGGTAAGCCAATACAGCTAATTCCGGTGATGCCAATGCCCAGACCTAGCCATCCCCAAACCCCAATTCGCTCGCCATAAAGAAATAGAGCTAGTAATGCCACTGCTAAAGGCTGGGAGTCAATCATGACGGATCCGAGCCCTGCAGAGGTATGGGAGAGTCCTAGGGCTAGGAATCCCTGAAAGCAAGTGACATCAATCAACGAAAATAAGACAATCCACAACCAGGCACGCCACCCTTGGGGTTGCTTCTTGCCCAACAAGGCGGCAGCGAAGATAACTAGCAGCCCTGCAGGAGCAATTCGCAACCCGCCCATAAATAAAGGAGTCGTGTGGGCGAGCACTCCTTTCATAGCGACCATTGCTGTTCCCCAAAGGAAGAAGGGGGCAATCAGAAAAAGTCGCTCAGGGAGACGTTGGGAGTCAGTCAGACTAAATTGCATAGTTTGTCCAGGGAAGGGCCAGGCTCAAGGGTGGGATCGTTGCTAAAGGTGTAACGCCACGGATACAAATTGATCGATAAATAAATCTAGGCTTAAAAGTCTAAATTTTCTGTAACATTTATTCCGATTATAAGATCCCAGCTTGGGTTCGCACAATTCCACTGACAGAGAGCCAAGGATGATCCCTGAGATGCGACCGAGCCAGAAGACAGGCTTTGAGAAACGAATTTTCTGGCGTATGACCTTTGTTGGCAGACTGCCGTCCTGATCTTGTGAAGGAATTGATCGTTGCAAGTTAATGTTAAATTGCGCCTCTCGAGCGTATAGTGTTGACGACATTCAGTAATAGTTTTGCCCATGATTTGGCCGTTTAAGGGTGGTGCCCGCAAACAAATAGCCCGTTTAGAAGTGAAAGGTGCGATCGCAGGACAAACCCGTAAGCACGTTCTAAAAGCCCTCAAAACCATCGAAGAGAAAGGTTACCCTGCGCTTTTACTTCGGATAGATAGCCCGGGAGGAACTGTCGTAGATTCCCATGAAATCTATAGCGCTTTACTCAAACTGCGGGATAAGGTCAAAATTGTGGCCAGTTTTGGCAATATTTCTGCATCTGGCGGGGTTTACATTGGCATGGGCGCAGAACATATCATGGCGAACCCAGGCACGATAACCGGCAGCATTGGCGTAATTTTGCGAGGAAATAACTTAGAACGCTTGTTAGACAAGGTCGGTGTGTCCTTCAAGGTTATTAAGTCGGGTCCTTATAAGGACATTCTGGCCTTCGATCGCGAACTCACAGAGCCAGAACGTCAGATCCTCCAAGATTTGATCGATAGCAGTTATTCGCAGTTTGTGAATATCGTGGCAGAAGGTCGGAATTTGGAGGTCGAGACGGTTAAACAGTTTGCCGATGGCCGGGTATTTACAGGACAACAGGCGCTTGAGTTGGGTCTGGTAGATCGCGTTGGGACGGAGGAAGATGCGAGGCGGTGGGCCGCAGAACTCGTTGGACTGGATCCTGAGAAGGCGAAATGCAACACCATTGAAGAGTCGAAGCCCTTTTGGAATAGATTGTTGCCCGGTAGTCAGCAAAATACGCTATCGTTGCCTGAGCCTGTTTTAGATTGGGTGGATTTTGAACTGTCGACCAATGGCCTCCCGTTATGGCTATACCGCCCCTAATCTTAGGATTCAGAACCGACAAAGCTGCTTTAGAGAGCCTTAGAGACCTGGAAGAATCCTACAATTGCCTCCCTGAAAGGGCTAAAGTAAGAGAATACTCATTCCCTGTGATTCAGGTCAGTGCCTTAAAGATGTCAAGTTTGCTAACATGACGCAGGCTTTCTTAGCATCCTAAGGCATGATCTAGCTATGGAGGGTAATTCTGTGTCATGGAGAGTACGTGCGATTCGTGGGGCAACAACTGCTTCTGAAAATTCCGTAGCTGCTATACGGGAGGCGGTGAATGAGCTGATGCGTGTCATCGAAGCAGAAAATACTTTTGATATTGATGAGATCATTAGTGTCACATTCTCCGTGACCAAAGACTTAGATGCCATTTTTCCGGCAGCAATTGCCCGCCAACGCCCGAATTGGAAGAATGTACCGCTGCTGGATGTTCAGCAGATGTGTGTGACCAGCGATTTAGACTTTTGCATTCGTTGTTTAATCCATTTCAATACGCCTAACCCCAATCAACCTATTCATCATATTTACCAAAATAGAGCCAAGGATTTGCGACCTGATTTGGGTTTTGTCAAACCCAGAGTCCCCTCTACACTTCCTTCCCATTGATAGTTTGGATTGTGATTTGCAGATGTTTTCCCCTTAAGATTGGGGTGTTCAAGGTATTGTAGGCAAACCTATGACAGTATCTCTACCTGTGGTCAATGATTTTATGACCCCGAACCCCATTACGATTTCTCCCTCGGCATCTTTGGAGACTGTGATTCAGCTATTAGAAGAACACCGCATTAGTGGCTTGCCGGTTGTAGATGAGGCCCAGCATGTGATTGGGATTATCTCTGAGGGGGACTTGCTGGTTCGAGAATCCCCAATGAAACCCCCGTTATATATGACTCTATTGGGCAGTGTTATTTATTTTGAGTCCCCTAAGCAATTTCATCAGCATATGCAGAAAGCCCTGGGGATGTTGGTGAAGGATGTCATGACTGCCAAACCCATTACCACCCAACCGGATGTGCCCTTAACGACGGCGGCAAACTTAATGCTGGATAAGAAAATCAATCGCTTACCCGTGGTGGATGATCATCAGATGTTGGTGGGAATTATCACACGCCATGATTTAGTTCGAGCTTTGAAGCCAACGGTGACTTAGGCCACCTGTAACTTAAGTCGACCGTAACTGAGGGAATAAGATTAAGTCGCTCCGACCAGAGTGGGGCTCCGTCAATCAATCCAGCCCTTTAGTGATCCTCCTTCTGACTGAGAACGCTTGGACATTGGCCTGACTTTTTCCGTTATCTCCTATAACCCTTCATTGTCAATACTTCCAGCGAATGAACCAAGACTTGTTTTGAGTGTTTGTTCGCAATAGCAGAGAGCAAATGCAAATGCTCTACGGAATAATGGGGGTTTCAAAAAGTATTGGCTAACTGTGAACTC
>NZ_JANQOP010000240.1 GCF_028285745.1 Acaryochloris sp. IP29b_bin.137
GATTCTGGACTTCTTGAAGCTGACATCACTCATCAGAAAAATAGACACTGAGAATAGTCTATTTTTTATCTGACTAAAGTGATAAAAGAGGGATAGGCTGCAAACGCAACTAGAAGAAGACGGTGAACGGTTTATCAATAATCAAGATAAAGTCCGTTACGATACCGCCAGCCAAACCCTATTCTGCAGCAAAATTTTTAAATGGTACAAAGCTGATTTCCTCAAGGTTGCTGATTCAATTCCCGCCTATATCAATCGCTATTATCGACCTGCCCAGCTCTCTACTTTCACGGACGTGGTTTACTTGCCCTATAGCTGGCAGTTAAATCAAAGTGGATCTCCATCAATTCAGCTGACCCAAGCAGTTTGATGGGCGCTAGATCGAGAACATGATAAAGACCTGAACCCCAGTCAGTATGGAGCGCAACAACCTCGCCTTTTACGACCAACAGGCTAGCCAATGGTGGAATGAGACGGCAACCATCTTTCCTTTGAGTAAGCTGAATCCCCTGCGGTTTCAGTATTTTGATCGTTTTATCCCCAATTGGCGGGGACTTAAGGTTTTGGATGTGGGCTGCGGGGGAGGATATACCTGTGAATTTTTGGCCCAACGGGGGGCAAGAGTGACCGGAATTGATCCGTCAGCCGCCTGCATTGAAGTGGCAACAGACCATGCAGAGGAGATGGGGTTGACTATTAACTACCACGTTGGCGTGGGGGAAATCCTGCCATTTGCATGCGATCTCTTTGACGTTGTCGTTTGTGTGGATGTCTTGGAACATGTTCAGAGCGTTGCTGCCACAGTCACGGAAATTGGTAGGGTCATACAGCCAGGAGGGCTATTTTGCTTTGATACGATTAACCGCACTTGGCAATCTCGCTGGCTGATGATTTGGCTGTTGGAGGATGTGCTGCGGCAAATTCCCCGGGGTATCCATAACTGGCATCAGTTTGTCCCCCCTAAAGAACTGCATCAACTGCTCACCCAAGCCGAGTTTTCTCAAGTTACCCTCCAGGGATTTGATCTATTTGGCCGAACGCCCCTAGCCCAGATCACCCACTTGATCCACTATCTGAGGACAGGTGAGTTTCAGATTCAATTTGATAACCACACCGGAGTCATGTATATCGGCACGGCGCGAATGAGCTAGAGATATCCAGTGAATGGGCAGATGCTGGCTAGAATATTCTGGTAATGGTAATAGCGCCAGAATAATGGTGTTTTTAGGGAGGGGATGCTCGGTAGGGTGTTCTGCGATCGCACCTTAGCAATACCCAATCTTCGAAGTTCCACCTACAGACCACAGACCGTTGTCTAAAACTGAAAAATGGTTTTGATCAACCACAACGTCAAGAACACACACCCTAAAACGATAAGAACAGTCAGCAGGGTAATCCCAACGACAAAGAGAGGATTTCCTTTCTTGGGGGGCGATGACACAGTTAGGTGCTGATCCACTAAAGCCATATTTCGAGTATTGGCTTTCCAAGTAAAGTCGAGGAGATCCCCTAGCCCCGGCACAATGCCAACCAAGGAATCGAGCAGGATATTGACCACCATTTGCCAAACTACACCCTTAGGGATTCCCATCTGAGCCGCCTGGTAGATGATATAGGCGCCAACCGCACCGCCAACGACATCACCACTCCCTCCCACAATACCCAGAAGGCCCAAGATAGGGTCAAGACCAAAGCAAAGTTTGGTACCCGGGATAGAGATGGCGTTGTCTAACAAGAAGGCTAGACGATGAAGCCGCTGGACCTTATCTGCTATCGGTTGTGATGGGGTCTTCAGGGATTTAGAGTCTGTCATACTACTTCACCAGGCTTTATCAGCTTCTGCATCAATGGACTGGCTGATCAATGCTGTGGGGTTCAGTGCCATATTCCTGCCTTAAGACCTCTTTTTTCCCTAATTTATACTTTTTACTAGTAAAATAGTACATATATACTATTAAAGGAGTTGAATCGGTATGGTGCAATATACCCTGAAAGAAGACCCCGAAGCAGTTATCAAGATTCCCGGGAAGGATTCCAAAAAGGCTCGCGAGAAAGCCATGAACCAACTGATGGATTTGATGGATAGTGGAAAACTCAAAACCTCCCTCAATCAAGGCTTTAGCCCCAATGACTTTATTGAAGTGCAGGCAACGGTTCCAACTAAGCCGTCTCCTCAAGAAGATGAAGTTGCCCAAGCAGTGCAAATCTTGAATCTTCTGGCCTCTCTCAAATTGAAAATGCAGGAGTTGCAGCAAGAAGCGTTGGAAACACGGGCAATTGTCGATTTACTGTTTTCCGATTCCCCTATTTCAGAGGAAGACGTATTGCAGTTAAAAGAAGGGTTTAAGGTGCTGAAAAAATTTGCTCAAGCCAATATTCAATATCACCAAACCCGATTGCAAGCTCAATCGGCAAAGGCCACTTTAGATCGTGCCTTGCAATCAAAGTAAAAGCTAGACGAACCGCCACCGAGTCTTTCTCTCCAATCACCTCTTCCATATTGGCAAGGTAACTGGTAGTTGTTAACGAGACACTGAACCAGCCATAAGTGTTTCAGTAATCGTCTCGAATTGATTCATGATCAGAGATATATGCCCTTCCTGCGGATAAGTGATCAGTTGAGTGGAAGTTAGACTCTCTGCAACTTGTTTGATCAGGTCTATCGGAACGTTTCTGTCTTGCTCACCGTGAAACCAGGTCAAGGGCATTTGAATTTCTTCCAAATTAAAGTCCCACTCACGAGTATAGAGTTGGATATCATGAGCTGCCCCTTTCGTGCCTTGACGAAGTGTTTCCGTCTTTGTTTTGCGGATAGACTCCATACAACCCGGTTGCGCAAGAACCGTATAGTCTGCTGGGGGTAGTTGGTTCTTGAATCTAGCTAACACTTTTTCTGGATCACCTTTGAGTGACTGTGCCAATAAGGATTGCCAAAGTTGGTAGAGTATCGGCACTCTCTTCATAAAGAAGAACATCATACGGCTCATTGGGGAAAGATCTTCAGCGAGATCCATCCGCCATGCCCCAGAGACAATTACAGCTGAATACAGTCTTTCAGGCATCTTGGCGGCACAGGCTGCGACATATCCACTACCGCCAGACATACCCAGGACCGAAAATTTATCTAAATCGAGGGCATTGGCAAGACACTTTATATCGTTGACCCAGTTGGAGAATCCTCGGTGCGGTTGAAAATCAGATTGTCCAAGCCCAGGACGATCGGGGGCAATCAGCCTTATCCCAGCTTGCTGAATGTTTTCATTTCCTAATCCCAATGGCTCTAAGCGACAGGAGGGAGAACCATGAAAATAGAAAACGGGATACCCCTGAGGATCACCATATTCAGCGTAGGCTAACTGCCGCTGATCCGGTAGGGTGAGAAAATTGGTACTTTCCATGGTCGTTTCTCTCCAATAGGCGTTCTGGATGGAGGCCGTTCAATCTTCTGCTCAAGGTTGGTAGCACCTTTGGATTTGCTGTTTAACGTGATGGGCGCACTTTTGAAAAGCCAGGATTTCTTCGGCATTTAGTTGGGTTTTTATCCGACGATGCACCCCTTCTCGGCCCACGATACAAGGAACACTAAGGCAGCAATCGGAAACATCACAATACCCATCAATCAAAACACTAACAGGTAGGGTATGTCGCAAATCCTCGACGATGCTGGACACAATCATTTCCACGGCCAACGCTACGGTGTAGTTGGTATAGCCTTTGGCTTGGAAGATGGTCCATGCTGATCGCTTGGCGTCTTCGACCATCTGTTGGCGTAATGGGTTGGCATCAATTAATTCGCCTCCAATCATGGCCGAACTGAGGGCGGCAAACTGGCTGTCTCCATGCTCTCCCAGAATATAGGCGTTGATATCAGAAGAATGGATGCCCAACTGGGCGGATAACAGGTCCCGAAACCGGGCCGAGTCTATCAAAGTGCCAGTACCAATGACGCGTTGCCAAGGGTTGTGATGGGTATGCTGCCTGATAATTTGCAGAATCTCGTAGGTTAGGGCGTCAACGGGGTTGCTGATATTGATAAAGATGGCATTCGGACTGTGTTGGAGAAGAGGCGGGATTAAGGTGTTCATGATCTGAATGTTCTTTGCCAGCAAGGCACTGCGGGCCTGCATCTGTTTGGGCATAGGAGCACTGGCAGCAATGACGATAATGTCCGACCCAGCGGTGTCTTCCAGATCGCCATCCCGAACCATTAGCCGATAGGGGGTCAGTGCGACAGCTTGCTGAATATCAATGGCCTCGGCATGGGCGATATTCCTAGTGCGGTTATAGAGAACTAACTCAGAGGCTAACCCTTCTTTCGCCAGGACAAAGCTGATGGTTGAACCTACTTTGCCGATGCCGATTACAGAAATTTTCATACTACGACGCTGGGATGGAAATGGATTTTATATCTGCTTGAGTCGTTAACCAGGGCTGTTTTAAATTACCTATAGAAAAATTAGGATGACTCAACCTCGTAATGGAAGAAGTAATGAGCACCCTAATTGACGTCTTCAAGCAAGTCC
>NZ_JANQOP010000267.1 GCF_028285745.1 Acaryochloris sp. IP29b_bin.137
AGTGCCCAATGACTCTACAGTGAAAGGAGATGTAGATTCTCAAAACCCTCAATAGGCTTGAATTCTAATAGACCCCAGAATCCGTTAGAACGAGGGACATCCTGAATTGCGCTCAAGTATCCAAGCCGTCATCGGTGAGCGGGGGCGCTGGCTGGCACAGCAAAATTCGCTTTGGGCCTATGCAGTGGGGCGGCCATTACCACAAACAGACGCTGGGGAAATCGATCAAGAGGCTGTGGAAAACCTGTGGAAAACGTCTAATACCCCCCTTCGAATTGATCTGTTGAAAACTTTCAGAAGTCTTAACCCTGATGCGGCCCGAGAGATGTTATCTACCACATGGAAGCAAGAAAAGGCTAAGGATAGAGCGACTTTTTTAGACCTTCTTCAACCTAACCTGAGCTTGGCAGATGAACCTTTTTTGGAGGCAGCACTCTGCGATCGCGCCCAGGATGTTCGAGCTGAGGCAGGTCGGTTACTCGCGTACTTGCCCGATGCTCAATACTGTCAGCGCATGGCCGAACGGGTGCCAACTTACGTTCAGTTCGGCGACAATATCGTCACCATCCAACTTCCCCAAGAGGATGACGTTTGGAAAAATGAAGGCTTAGCTCCCCTCGCTGGCAATAGGGGCAAACGTGCCAGCCTCCTCAGCCAAATCGTAGCCGCGGTTCCCTTAGGGAGATGGGCAGGCAACCCTTCAGCACTGATCAACACCGTTGAGTCCCATCCACACAGCGCTGCCGTTTTGGAAGGATGGACCCTAGCTGCCCAGAGACAAGCCCATGTAACTTGGGCACAGGCGCTGATCCAATATTGGCTCAGACAGCCGGAAGCCACCATTTTGCCCAAGGCGCAATTCATCTTTGATCTGCTCCCAGTTGAGGACCTTGAAACCCAATTGGAGGAATGGCTGAACGGTTTTCAATCTGATGCTGCGGTCTGGGAAGATGCCCTAAATAATTTAGCGTCCCTGGGGCCCGCGCCTAGTCTTGAATTGAGTGAAAGGCTTTGGATATTCATCAAAACCAATCTTTATCAACAACTGCGTCGAGCCAAACAGGCGTATCAGGTGCGATCTCACCTTCAATCCCTAGCCCACTATCTCCACCCAGATCTTGTCCATGAGATCGATGCTTACATTCATAATTTAGAGATCGAGGTGCTATCGACATACCACCAAGACAGCTTGATCCAGTTCAGAAATACTCTCCATTTCCGTCAGGCACTATGGTCAACGTTTGACACCTGAAGCGTCACAACTCTTATATTGGCTGTGGTCACGGCCATCAAAGACCCGCTACAACACCGATTCAAATCGGTATATCTTGCAGCCTACTTTTATCATTATCATGGTTCTGAGTAGCACTTGCTACATCCCGTGATGACGGTTTTTCGTGATGGACTAGCACCGCGCTATCTGGCGTTAACGCTTCCATGGTCAGGGTCAAAAAATCAAAGAGCCGATTAATGGATTCTTGATGGCCATATTGTTGTGGATCAATGGTGGGCAGCAACTTGCTAACCGTCTGCTCGGGGGCAGGCTCCAGCATGGTATAGGTCTCTTCATAGACACGCCAAACATCCTGCTGCAACTGCGCTTTATCAACCTCCGAAGCGGTTGTCAATCGCAATAAAATGGTGCCGTCGTTTTTATGCTCCAGACGCTGAATTTTGATAGGCTGATACCCAGGTTGAGCTTGCAGCCACTGCAAGCAGTACGTTAGGGCTGCCCAATGCACATCTTTAGGCAAGCCTAGATCAACTGTGGCTTGAGCCGATGCAAACAAAGCGTTAATGTCGCCCTTACCGAATATTCCAGTCTCAGGCCTTCGCTCCTGCTGATTTTCTTTAAGAAAGGCATAGTCGCAGATCACATCCTTTAGGAGGGTTGATGCATTGGGTTGAATATCTTCTAAGCAAACTCCGGTCAAGCGAGACGCTGTAAACTCCGTTGCGAACAGGCGGCAACGGGTCAAGTTAGCATCCTGAAGATTCGCCTCTTTGAGGATGGCCTGTTGAAAATCGGCCTCGCTGGCATCCACGGCGGATAAATTCGCAAAGGACAGATCGGCGTCACTACAATTGGCCCGGCTAAAGTTTGCTTTGGAGTATTGCCCTCCCTTCAAGGTTGCAGTTCTCAGATCTGCCCCCCGGAAATTTGTCTCAATCGCGATACTTTTGCCTAAATTAGCCTCCCGGAGCATTGCTGAGCTGAAATTCGCAAAGCTGAGATCCGCCTTACTTAAGTTCGCGCCCCGTAAATGGGCTCCCTTTAAACTGGCTTCGCTCATAAAGGCCCGACTTAAATTAGCCTGTTGGAGTTGAGCCGAATCAAACTTCACCTGCGTTAAATTGGCTTTGATACCATTGACTTCGGACAGGTCGGCCTTACTGAGATTCACCTGTCTCAGATCCGCATAGGGAAAGATGGCCTGCACCATCATCGCCTCAATCAAAATCGCCTGATATAAGGACGCTTCAATCAAAGTTGCTGCTTGCAAACGTGCAAAACTCAGATCTGCCTTGGTCAGATCGGCTCGACTAAAGTTCACCTGGCTAAGATTCGCTTCACTTAAGAAAGCATGACTTAAATTGCATCCAGCTAAGAAAGCTCCACTGAGATCAGACAAGCTCAGATTGGCACGGCTTAAATTCGCATTAATAAGATTGATCGCTCTCAAGTCCAGTTCGCTCAGATCAGCCCCACTCAAATCAGGCTTAATCCTCGGGTGTTGTTTACGCCACTGGTTCCACTGATTGACGCCACGTTTAATCAGTCGGAGATGATTAGTGTTGACCATGGGGGATAAGCAGATTGATTGTCATCGGTACCTTTAACCTCTATATCTTGAGCCTGTGGACTGAACAAACAGTTATCCCCCGAATTAATCCATGACTCAAGATCTGCCAGCTCACCAACCATGCTTTTGGTGCCCCCAAAAAGGTTAGGCGAGCCCTGCATTTGTTATGTAGATCACATGTCTATATTGCCCTATTTTGATATTTATCATTCAGGATCCCAGAAAAAAGCCCAGGATTGAGCTTCAGCAAGTGTTGACAGGAGTTGACTCGATGAACAGAGGATAAGATCAAGAATCTATGGGTGCTTGCATATTCTGTCTCAAAGATTGCGTCTCAGCGGTTTATCAGCAAGTCAGATACAGTATTACTAGGTTTACGTCCCCCACCTTCCGGTTTACGTCCCAAGCTGTATGCCCCAACCCTTAATTGAACTTAAAGGAATCTCCAAATCCTTTGGTCAGCATGTGGTGCTGGACGGGGCTAACCTCATTATCTATCCGGGAGATGCCTTAGCCATTTTGGGTCCTTCGGGAACGGGTAAATCAACCATCTTGCGCATTATTGCGGGATTACTGGCACCCGATGAAGGAGAAGTGTTGATCAATGGCAAACGTCGCTGTGGTTCTCTTGATAATTTTGATAACCCTATCCGTATGAGTATGGTGTTTCAACAGGCAGCGTTGTTTGACTCCCTAACGGTTGAAGAAAATGTGGGTTTTTTCCTATATCAGAATTCTGCATTGCCGAGACAGCGAATTCGGGATTTAGTCAATGAAAAATTAGAAGTGGTGGGCTTACCTGGCATTGGTCATTTATTTCCGGCAGAGTTGTCGGGGGGGATGCGCAAGCGGGTTAGTTTTGCCCGCGCTATTTTGGACAATCCCGATGATGACTTAGATGATCCTAAAATCTTGCTCTATGATGAGCCAACCGCCGGATTGGATCCGATTGCTTCAACGATCATTGAGGACTTGATCTTGGAGCTTCAACGTTCCTCCGGCTGCGATACCTATGCGATTGTGACGCATCAACATAGTACGATTCATCGCAATGGCAAGCGATTAGTTCTCTTGTATAAGGGCCGAGTGCAGTGGCAGGGAACATGGGATGATATTGAAACGGCTGATAATCCCTATCTCCGACAGTTTATGAGTGGGAGTGTACAAGGCCCCATGGATTTAGTGGGAGACTATCTATAGCTTAGAGTTGCAGACAACTGTCCCTACAGCCAGGATGAGGAGAAGCTATGAGAACGCGAGCAGTTCGGGAAGGGTCAGTGGGCTTACTGGTCATTTTTGGCTTAGGCCTTGTCACTAGCTTAATTTTTTGGGTCAGGGGCTTTAATTTCGGAGGGAGAGCCTACACTCTGGAGGTGGAATTAGCAGATGCGCTGGGATTGAGTATTGGCAGTCCCGTCAAATTTCGAGGGGTCAAGGTGGGACATATCACCCAAATGTATCCTCAAACTCAGAAAGTGATTGTTGAAGTGGAAATTAGATCAAATACAGTCTTGATTCCTCGTCGGACCAATGTAGAAACCAGTCAGTCGGGCTTTGTTGGTCAAGCCGCCTTAGAGTTTCGCCCTGACGAATTTGAACTCAGTGACGCCAATGTGGAAGGTCTAAGTCCGTTTGAACCGGATTGCGATCCACGCCTCATCCTCTGTGAGGGGGATCGGCTAGTGGGAGATTCCGGGAATAACTTGGAAGAGCTGATTCGTGCCACCATGCAAATTGCTACTCAGTTAGGCGGCACCGACCTAAAAGCAACCCTCGATAATCTCTCTCAAGCGTCCAAAGATATTAGTCAACTCAGCAAGGACACAAAAGTCGCGTTGAAAGACGTTGCCCGGGCTGCCCGGAGTGTCAGTCAGTTGAGCCTAAAAACCCAACGCCAACTCCAGCGGTTTGGTGTTGCCGCTGATTCGGTAACAGCAGCAGCTCAAGAATTTAAGCAGTTAGGGAGTGACGTCAATACTCTCGTTCAGGACAATCGCGGGACGTTAGTGGCCTCGCTACAAAATTTGCAGGAAACGAGTCAGGAGCTTAAAGGCGTTATCACCAGCCTTAGCCCTGTGATCGGTCGTGTGAATAAAAGCCAATTTCTGGACAACTTAGAACAACTTGCGGCGAATGGTGCCGAGGCGTCTAAAACTTTGAAAACCATAACCACAGCTCTCAATTCGCCGACCACCATGTCTGAACTCAATCAGACGCTTCGTTCGGCCAAGCAAACCCTCCAAAATGCCGAAAAAATAACGACTGATCTCGAAAAAATTTCGGGAAATGAAGAATTTCGGCAAAATTTGTTGCGTTTAATCAATGGCTTAGGGAAACTGCTGTCATCGAGTCAGGATTTAGAACGGCAAATCCAAGTGGCCCAGGATTCTGCATCAACTCCTGCTCCTCTTCCTGTGGACCGCAGGTCCTCTGCATTGGGTGGAGCAGACTTGCAGAAGGTCCCGCCCACCAGCTCTAAAATGCTACCTTGAGGAAATATCTCTCAGGGTTTAGCTCGGTATAGACACATATCAGGAAGTATTGCCATGTCTTTTGATCGCTCACAATGGGTCGCTGTCTTAACGGGGGCGATCGCCCTTGCCCTAGGCATTGGATATCTCTTGCTGGTGCAATTGCTAGATGCTCGGGGAGACATGTTGCCCGCACCCATGAGTACCCTCAAGTTTTCTGGGAGCTTGCTGTGGGTTGCACACCTGATGACTAGCCGTTCAGTATTGTAAATCCGGCTTCTGTTGGCTATATTAGTAGAAGATGAGATAAATCTAAGTTACTATTCTGCCTCTTTTTTAGAGTTCTTTAATCCAGCTATCCAACCCGTTAAATTTGTGCCGTTATGCACCCTGTCCGACCCCGTAGACCACAGCGATAGGATTAACTGAGTGATTGCGTCTTCACTTCCACCAAGTGTCCATAAATGGCAACAAGTTAGCTTCGCATCAACTTTATATCTTTGTCCAATATTGGATTGCTTATTAGCGAATGTTCCGGTAAACGATGAGGCAGATCTTCGGCTTGGGCTGCAAGAAGCCCTGGTCAATGCTGCTAAACATGGCAACAAGCTTGATCCCTATAAAACGGTTTTTGTTCACTTTTCAGTGAGTTCATCGCAATGTTGGTGGATTATTACAGATCAAGGTGCAGGGTTTACCCCCCCTGATTTTTGCCAAATCCCTCCATCTCCACAAACCATCCCCGATGAAGCCTGTGAATGCGGTCGAGGCCTCTACATTCTCTACAATATCTTCGATCAAGTTTATTGGAATGATGATGGAACAGAGCTAAGGTTGTTTAAGTCTATCAACCCCGCGACTCACCGTCCTTTTAGCTGGTAGATCGGCTCTTAATATCACTACTTTTTTGCTACCCACAGACTGCTGTTGAATGGATTTACACCCAGGTTCTTGGCGATATGGCTGAGCAAGAGGCAGAGAACGCCGTAATTTGAGGCATTGCGCTGCACTTAAAATAGCTCATGTATGATGGAGGTCGGCCATGATGATGCTCCGCTTTTCTGCTTATGACTTCTGGTTCCATCCCCCGTTTTGCACTGACGACCCCCCTCTATTACGTCAATGATTTGCCACATATTGGCAGCGCCTACACCACCATGGCAGCAGATGCGATCGCACGATTTTACCGCTTACAAGGGCATGACGTATTGCTGATCACGGGCACAGACGAGCATGGCCAGAAAATCCAGCGAACGGCCGAGCAGCGGGGGAAAGTGCCCCAAGCCCACTGTGACGAAATCGTTGCTGGCTTCGAAGACCTCTGGCAACGCCTCAATATCCAATATGATCGCTTCAGTCGTACCACCAGTCCCCGCCATGCCCAGATCGTCGCCGAGTTTTTTCAGCGGGTGTGGGACAAGGGAGACATCTACCAAGGCCATCAGCAGGGATGGTATTGCGTGGATTGCGAAGAGTTTAAAGAAGAACGAGAGCTTCTAGAAGAAAAGCACTGTCCCATCCACAAGCGTCCAGTGGAATGGCGAGATGAGCAGAATTATTTCTTTCGTTTATCTAACTACGAGGATGCTTTGCTCAAATTTTTTGCGGATTATCCTGACTTTATCCAACCCACAAGTCGCCGCAACGAAGTCCTTAGCTTTGTTGAACGGGGGTTACAGGACTTTTCCATCTCCCGAGTCAACCTAGATTGGGGCTTTCCCGTGCCGACTGACGATCAGCATACGTTATATGTCTGGTTTGATGCCCTACTGGGATATGTGACGGCGCTGCTGGATGAGGATGCAGAACCCACTTTGGAAAATGCCTTCAGCCAGTGGTGGCCCATCAATCTTCACTTGATCGGCAAAGATATTCTGCGCTTTCATGCAGTGTATTGGCCTGCCATGCTGATGTCAGCAGATCTTCCCTTGCCCCATCGCGTCTTTGGTCATGGATTCTTAACTAAAGACGGCCAAAAAATGGGCAAAAGCTTAGGCAATACCCTTGATCCAGTTGCCCTAGTGGAACACCATGGGGCTGATGCGGTGCGCTATTACTTCTTAAAAGCGTTAGAGTTCGGGCGGGATGGCGACTTCAGTGAAACTCGGTTTATTGACGTCGTCAATGCTGATCTCGCCAATAGCTTAGGTAATTTACTCAATCGCACCCTTAAAATGGCGGTCAAATATTGTGACGGCAAAGTCCCCGATATTAATCTTGAAGCGTTGCCCGATACTCATCCCTTAGTGCAGTTGGGGCGAGAAGCGGGAGATCAGGTGGCAAACGCTTACCAAAGCTTAAATTTTAGTCAAGCTTGTCATATTGCTCTGGGCCTTGCCAAAGCTGGAAACCAGTTCATAGACGAGCAAGCACCTTGGTCACTTTATCAAAAAGGTGAACAGTCCAGGGTGAATGAGATCCTTTACACCGTTTTAGAATCGGTTAGACTGTCAGCATATCTACTGACTCCGGTCATTCCCGACCTAAGTCTGCGGATATACCAACAGCTAGGGTTCAAGCTTGATTTGAATGTTGACCATGGAGGGAAGAGGGCAGCGTTACATGCTGTTCATAGTCATTGGGGAGCGTTACCTGCTCAACAGGTTTTGGGAACTCCTCAACCCGTTTTCCAAAAATTAGAGCCTTTACAAGCTGCAGCACCCTAGCCTTTTGCTGCCTAGGCCGTTCCACTTGAGCCCCGCTCAAGGGTATTTGCTGCATCGACTTCATCAATCTACTTAAAAACTAATTTTTTAATATTCTGAGGCTTTAATTTCCATGATTATCAATCCTGATTTAGACCATGACTCTGTGTTTTCAGCAGAGCAAGTCCTAGAAAACCGGGGGCGCATCGCTATTTTTATTGATGGGTCAAATCTGTTCTATGCTGCCCTGCAATTAGGCATTGAGATTGACTACACCAAACTATTATGCCGCTTAACCTCTGGGTCTCGTCTGTTGCGGTCTTTTTTCTATACAGGGGTCGATCCCACCAATGAAAAACAGCAGGGTTTCTTGCTGTGGATGCGGCGGAATGGTTATCGAGTGATTACGAAAGAATTGGTTCAGCTTCCCGATGGGTCGAAAAAAGCTAACCTCGATGTAGAGATTGCAGTGGATATGATGTCTCTGGTGGGCTGTTATGACACTGCTATTTTAGTCAGTGGCGATGGTGACTTGGCGTATGCGGTCGATGCAGTTAGCTATCGAGGTATTCGAGTAGAAGTGGTTAGCTTACGCTCAATGACGAGCGATAGCTTAATCAATGTCGCCGATCGCTATATCGATCTAGAGGGGATTAAAGAAGATATTCAAAAGGCTTCTCGGTCTGGATATACCTACCGTCCGTTGTCTGGGATCACCATCACAGAACCTGAAACCGATGAAGTCGTTGATCCTGCCTTTGACTAATTCTATCCGTCCCAGTATTGTTCGCTTCAAGGCATGCGTGCCAATACCCAGCGGTGTACCTATCTAGCGACCGGTCTTTGCTGCTTAACCTGTTGGGCCTGCGGACCAGCTCCGTCATTACCCTTAAGACCTGAATCACCCCATACTACTCTCCAAGAAGTCGTGTTCAACCGCATGGATGGCAAGGGCCAATTACTCTGGGAGTTACGGGCTGAATTTGTGAAGATGGACAATACCGAAAAGGTGTCTCTCCGCCAGATTCAAGGCACTTTTTATCATGACCAGGCCCCTATTTATCGCCTGCGAGCCTCTGAAGGCCAGATCCAGCAATCTTCTCACTTTATTCAACTACAAGGTCCCATCGTCGTTGAGGATCTGGGCGATCGCAGTACGCTCCACAGCCAGGATCTGCAATGGCACCCCAAAACAGGAGAGCTAAAAGCCCGCTCAGGTGTGAAGTTAGAACATCCTCACTTTACGCTATCCGGCCAACAATTCCAGGCGTCTGCCCAAGATCGGAATGCTCGCCTATCGGGTCAAGCGACCCTGCAGTTGAAAGATCAGAACTGGACCATCAACGCCGATCAAATTGCCTGGCTCTCTCAACAGCGCAAACTCTATGCGTCTAGCCCTCAGCCCACGCTAGTCAGCATACAGGCGACTGTACCCAGCCGTGCCTTTCCTTGGCAACAAGTGCAAGCAACCGCCATTGAGTGGGATCTCGCCGCTCAGGACTTGATTTTCCATAAAGAGGTAAAGCTTACCCATGCTAACCCTGGGATTGAGCTTCGCAGTCCCAAAGTGATTCTGGATCTGACCCAACAGCAGTGGCGAAGTCCTTTGGGGATCCGTCTTCAGCACCCCAGCCTGACGGCAACGGCTAATCAAGGCTGGTTTGATGCATCGGGAACCTTACACCTCAATAGCCAAGTTCAGATGCAGGATTTACCCCATCAGGGTCACCTCCATGCCCAAACAGTGATGTGGAATATGACCACACAACATATCAAGGCTGAGGGCAATTTGATCTATCATCAATCGATGCCTAGCTTTAAGCTGACTGGGGTCAGAGCCCAGGGTAATCTGCGGCAACAAACCTTGGAGATAGAGGGCGGAGAGGCTGTGATCGAGATTATCCCCTAAGCCGCTTGCCCGCCAGGGCTTTCACGATGACTGAGGGCGGAGATGGTTGCGTTGCGGATCGCCTAAGGTCGGCATCACTCGACTCGGTCTCAACGCGGGGATGGCGACTGGAGCTGCTCCCAAAGCTTGGGTGAGTTGTTGAAGCAGGCGATCTTGAGTCTGGCGAAACCCGTCGATATTCTCGCCGCGATTGATCAGGGTAAACCATACGGGGCCTCTCTTTTGGGTCTGTATAACCCCTGCTAAGGCACTGACATTCCATAGGGTACCGGTTTTTACAATAGCGGCTGTAGGAAGCGGTCGATCTTCAATCGTCCCCCGATCATGCTTAGCCACCGGAAAGACATCGGCGAGGGTCATTTGATGGGTAGTTAGTTCTCGTTGAATCCCCTGCAAAATAGCGACCACCGCCCGAGGGGACAGGCGATTCTCTTGGCCTAGCCCTGATCCATTCAGCAAGTTAATTTCTTTGACAGAAACCCCAGTAGAGGCAGTGACGGGAGCCATAATGTTGGCTACCCCGCCCAGCATTGCGGTAAACGACTCGGCTAACGCATTATTGCTATTGACATTCATCTGTTTTAGCAATGCATAGAGCGGCAGAGAGGAATGGCGCAAGAGTAGTTGGGATTGGGGCGGCACGGCAGTCCATCTGACGGAGCCTTGAATGTCCAATGCTGAGGAAATATTCCTTGCAGGCGGAGTGGTATAGCGATTCTCTTCAGCAGATGGATAGATTTGACCTTGAAATCCTTGACGGAGTCGTTCTCCTGCTTGTATCGGGTCCGTGAGGAAGTCCATGGAAAAGGCGCCAACAATGATCAGATCACCGGATACCTGCAGCACCCCCATTTGATTGAGGCTATGACCAACGCTGAGGGCTTCCGGTCCCACAAACAAGGGATCACCACCGCCAACCATCACCAAATCCCCCTGTAACACCCCGTTGACGACTGGACCCGTCGCCCGAACTTCGGTCACAAAGGTGTGATCAGGTCCCCAGGTTTTGAGAACAGCCAGTGTCGTGGCGGTTTTAGTAAGGGATGCGGCCGGTAAGGGGTTGAGCGCATTGTGGCTGACCCATAATTGATCCTGGGTTTGCAACCACATGCCTTGAGCCTGGGCAGAAAACCCTTGTTGAGCGTAACGGGTCAGAGAAGACTGCCAAAGCTGCATGATTCCCGGTGGGGGAGGATTGAGCTGGAGTAGATCAAGCAGACTCGCACGGGGCGGATGGGGTTCAGCCAGAATACCCACAGTGTAGAGCCATAGCGGAATAATTCCTGTACGAAAAAGGTGCAACATCTCTGGTCAAAACATAGGAGATGGAGGATGAGGGCATATCAGCCATTGCTGCATACCATTGGGCGTGTATTCAGAAGTTAGCATTGTCGCACAATGAGGATGAGTAGGCGTTTACTCTGCTAGAACCGCTAGAGCATTTATGGTTTTCAAAGAAGCGGATGATTCGCCATCGCTCTATTGTGCTGAAATATTGAATTTTTGTGAAAAAATCTGGTTTCAAACTCTAGTTAAGACTCCAGTTAGTGCAAGAAATTGTTGATGGGTTAACCGTAGACTCATCAAGACTTGGGCAAGGTGTAAATCCTTGCAATTGTTACAATTCACGCAATAGCTGCATAAAGTATGGTGCGATTCAGTAGAGTGCTGAACAGGTCTAGCCCTTGGCAGAGAGGCAAAAGTTACGATTAGAAAAAGGTTTTTACCTCAATTACAATAAAAAAACAATTTTCTACTCAGCCTGTCAATATTGTGCTTCAATTCTCGATGATCACAATTGGTGCTTAGCGGTTAAGTGTAGGGAACGATGATAGTGAGCATCCTTTGATAGGAGGTTGTATGCAAGAGTTCAACAGCAATTCAACGATGAATCTGGAACAGTCGATCAATAAGAATGTCGGACTCCAGATGGTTGAGTACGGAATGGCGGGGTTATCTGTTGTCGGTACCGTTGCCACATTCCTACTGAAAGAAGCTGTGTTTGCAGCAGCCCCGCTCACTCTGTCGGTCTGCCTCAATTTATTTAATCGGCGTCAACTCGATCAGCTTACCCGTCAGCGGACGTTTGCGGACACCACAGAGGTGCAGCGACGGCTCACGGCTGAAATTCAGTCATTGCGATCGCAAGTTGAGGATTTACCGGCGTTTCAAGAGCGATCCGACTACAACGACGTTAAGGTTTCCATTACCTCCCTATCCGCCAGTGTTTCAACCTTGGAGCAGCAAATGATGGAATTACCAGGGGGGCAGCCCATTGAAGCCATTAGCGCCATCGAAGCTGAGCTGAATCAACTCCGAGACCATCAAACGGATCTCACCCATTCCATTGAAGCGTTGCAAGGCCAACTCCCCAGGGATGCCGAGTCTGCCAACGTTGCTGACAGCTTCTATCAGGAACTGTCTGCGCTCCAAGATGCGGTTGCCCAGCTTTCGCAGCAAGGACCTGAAACCGCCGATCTCAGCCCACTTCGAGCGGAACTAGAGGCCATGCTGGCGCCCATCCAGCGACAAGTCGCAGGTCTGTCGGAGCGGGTAGAGCATCAGGACCATGCACCTGCCGCCCAGGAAGAACAATTGGCTCCGGTGTTCAGCCAGATTGAGGATGTCAAAGTCAAAATGGACACGATGTTGGCCAATATCTCCGAAGAGATAGAAATTGCCCGGGGGGCGATGGAAAACACCCAACAGCAAGTCAATGAAGTTCAACATCAGCTTGGAGTTGTGCGCGAGGAAGCCACCAACGCCTCGGCGGGGCCAAATGCGGAGGACTTGCATCAGCGACTCCAGGCTGCGGTCGGTCCCCTCCAAGATCAAATCGGTCAACTGGAAGGTCGGATTAACGGTATCCCCGCTATTGAACCAGGGATGATTCAAGGCCAAGCGGATCAACTGCAAGGTCTGCAGCACCACCTGCAAGACTTGAGTAATCGTTTGGAGTCCGTTTCAGCGCAGTTCTCTGCCGAGATGGCCAATCTGCCCAATATGGTAGACGAACAGGTTCAGAGCCGAGTCGGTGAACTGCGGGAGCAAACGGTTCCCCAAGTGGATGATACTGCCCAGCAAGATAAGTTGTCAGAGCTCGATTCCCTATTGGCAGACTTGTCATAGCGAAGGAGCCTGGGCCAGCGGCAGGGCTCTATGGCTAGGATGGCCACAATTGTTGGAGCGTGGTCACAAAGTTCGGATAAGAAATTGAAGCGGCTTCAGCTCGGTGGATGGTGGTTGAGCCCGTGGCATTTAGGGCTGCGATCGCAAGGCTCATCCCGACTCGATGATCGCCAAAGCTCTCCACTTCAGCCCCCTGTAAACTCGCTCCGCCCTGAATCTCCAGACCATCGGGGAGTTCCGTTAATTGAGCCCCCATTTTTTGAAGCTGCGTTGCCATTGCGGTTAACCGATCACTTTCCTTTACCCGTAATTCTTCCGCATCACGGATAATCGTTTGGCCTTGGGCACATAGAGCGGCCACGGCCAGAATGGGCACCTCATCCACTAACCGGGGAATCACGGGACCTTCGATGATCGTGCCCTGGAGCAGGCTATGCTGAATATGGATATCGGCGACGGGCTCGCCAGCGACGGTGCGTTGATGGGCAAGGGTGATCTTGGCCCCCATTTGCTCTAACACCTCTAAGACCCCGGTGCGCGTGGGGTTAACCCCAACATTCTCAATCCAGACATCTGAGCCGGGTACAATGGCCGCTGCGACCAGCCAAAAGGCTGCCGAACTGATATCTCCCGGTACAATAATGGCTTGACCTTGAAGCTGAGCAGGCCCCGTTACGGTGACACTACAGGTTTCTGGATCAATGGCAATATCAGCGCCAAAGGCAGCAAACATCCGTTCTGAGTGATCGCGCGACAGGGCAGGTTCCGTAATCGTGGTTTGCCCCTCAGTCATTAGCCCCGCAAACATCAGGCAGGATTTTACCTGGGCTGAGGCGATGGGAGAGGGATAGTGAATGGGCTGTAACCGCCGCCCTCGAACTGCCAAAGGAGCGAGGGTATCGCCTTGTCGGCCCCAAATATCAGCGCCCATTTGTTGGAGAGGCTTGACAATGCGACCCATGGGACGACTGCGCAAGGATGCATCTCCGGTCACCGTAAATAGGCGGTCGGGATGAGAGGCCAAAATCCCCAACATCAGCCGGAGGGTTGTTCCCGAATTCCCCGCATCCAGGACTGTGGTGGGCTCTTGTAACTGGCCTAAGCCAATGCCCTGCACCTGCACCTGTTCGGTATTGAGTTCTGAAATGTCAGCCCCCAGTGCTCGAAAGCAGTGGGCCGTACTCCGAGGATCTTCGCCCAGTAATAGCCCTTGAATCGTGGTCTTGCCCGACGCTAAGGCCCCTAACATCAGTGCTCTGTGGGAAATGGATTTATCCCCGGGAATTGTGATTGTGCCCTGAAGTGGGCCCTGAGGCTGGATTACCCAGGTGGTTCCTGTCTCAGAGGGGCAGACGGTTAATCCATCAGCAGACATACGATATTCAATCCCGAAGAATAGTCCAACGTCATCCTAGCGTGTTTAAGGAGGGTAGCCGTTGACCAGACTGGATTGCTTTTACAATGTCAGTAAACCTCTGGCAAAGCCATGCAGCCTTCTCTTAAAAAACAACTTCTATGGGTCGCTATCGGCTGTATCTTGCTGACCCTAGGATTTGGTGCGGCCTTGTCCGTCGCCGTGAACCTTAGCTTGCAAGGCCTGGAACAACAACCAGACTTGGAGATCCTGCCATCAAGGAACGGTGAGACTCCCTCAGCTCCCCTTGAATAGCAGAGGCTTTAACATCTGCTTAACGCGCCATTTCTGGCTAATTAGAGCTTGCCCCCAAACTGTTCCCCATAACAAACCTGAGCAATTTCAAAACGGCCCCCATAAGTTTTGATCGGATCAGCCGCATAGCCTAACGGGAGTAAACAGCAGACATCCACCTCAGCAGGAATGCTAAATTCTGCCTTAACTTGAGCACTGACAAAACCCTCCATGGGGCACGAATCTACCCCCAAACTTTTGGCAGCAATCATCAGATGAGCAACGGCAAGCATGGTGTGACGATTGGTCCAGGCTTCTAGCGATTCAAAACAAGGATGCTGTTCAAACAGTTGAGGAATCGCGCCACGCATATAGTCTGCAAAAGCATCCGTCATTGCTTCTACCTGTTCTCCCAAGGCAATCACGGACGCGATATAGTCTTCAGTATTGATCCGGCGATCGCCACAGCAAATCAAGACGACAGGTGCTTCAGTAATTTGTCGTTGGTCAAAGGCACAGGCCCTCAACTTGGCCTTACTCTCTGCTTGTCGCAGCAGGATAAAACGCCAAGGTTGAAGATTATAGCCGGAGGGGGCTCTCAAGCCCAATCTCAAAATTTCTTGCAACGTCTCTTCTGGAATCGGATCGGACCGAAAGGCCCGTACTGCTCGACGCTGTTCAATGGCTGCTTGGCAGCTGAGAATCTGGGGATGGGACATCATCAACTCCTCTGTATAAACTGCGGGTCAAGTCCCCCTCATCGTCGGGATTGCCAAAGCGGACCCTAGCAGAAAACTTGTTTTTCCTAAGGGATATTGACGGCACAACTCGCAATTTCCTAGAGTGTGTTTCGGGGTCTCAATCACTGTTGTTTTCATCATACGGCGTTGTCGTTAGCGAATATGAACGATATTTAGGGCAATCTGTGCCGGAAACAAAGGTCTTGCAGGCCATCCCACCCTTACATCTGGAGAACAATTGTGGATTTATCCTTAATACCCGCTCAACCCAAGCCGGGTTTGATCAATGTCTTGATTGAAATTCCTGCGGGCAGCAAGAACAAGTATGAATTTGATAAAGATATGCAAGCCTTTGCTCTGGATCGCGTCCTGTTTGCATCTGTGCAGTATCCCTATGACTATGGGTTTATCCCCAATACCCTGGCGGATGATGGTGATCCGTTAGATGGCATGGTCATCATGGATCAGCCAACCTTCCCCGGCTGTGTGATCACGGCCCGTCCTATTGGCATGTTGGAGATGATCGATGGCGGCGATCGCGATGAGAAGATTCTCTGTGTCCCTGAGGAAGACCCGCGATATGCGACGGTCAAATCCTTAGCTGATGTTGCTTCCCACCGTTTGGATGAAATCGCTGAGTTTTTTCGCACCTATAAAAACCTGGAAAAGAAGGTCACAGAAATTTTAGGGTGGCAGGATGTGGATAAGGTCAACCCGTTGGTGGCAGACTGTATTAGAGCAGGTCAAAAATAGGTGGAGATGATGCAGGGCTTGTTTGATTTAGGTGTAAATCTATGATCCTTTTTTAGGTATAGAAACACAGACTCAATCACAGGCTTGTCTCTCTGTTATGCCTATATTGATGGCGGCCTGCCCCTTAATCTAAAAGCAAAACACCACCATGGTCTCGATTCACAACCAAGTTGTATTGATTACAGGGGCGAGTAGCGGCATTGGCGCGGCCTGTGCGCGAGCCTTTGCGCCGTTGGGGGTTAAGTTCTTGCTGGCGGCTCGACGGCTCTCGCGGTTACAAACCTTAGCAACCCAGCTTGAGGCTGAATTTGGCAGCTCTTGCCATCTCCTCCAACTGGATGTGCGCGATCGCGCTCAAGTTGAATCTCAGCTCCAGGCCTTATCCGCAGAATGGACTGCCATTGATATCTTAGTCAACAATGCTGGCCTCAGCCGAGGCTTGGATAAGCTCTATGAGGGCAGCATCCAAGACTGGGAAGAGATGATTGATACCAATATTAAAGGCTTGCTATATGTGACGCGGACCATTGTTCCAGGCATGGTGCAGCGCCAGCAAGGCCATGTGATTAATATTGGCTCGATTGCTGGGCACCAGACCTATCCCAACGGCAATGTCTATTGTGGGTCGAAGGCAGCGGTAAGGGCTATCTCTGAGGGATTAAAGCAAGATTTATTAGGGACGCCTGTGCGGGTGAGTGCCGTGAATCCCGGTTTGGTGGAAACTGAGTTTAGTGAAGTTCGCTTTCGTGGCGATACTGCCCGGGCAGCAGCCGTTTACGCAAATACGGTTCCCCTAACCCCAGACGATATTGCGGAGGTTGTGGTCTTTTGTGCGACCCGCCCGCCCCATGTCAACATCAGTGAGCTATTGGTTTTGCCCACCGACCAATCTGGCGCTACCCTGGTTTATCGGCGGCCCTAACTGGCAGGCCTTATTCAGGGAAATAGGTCAAGAGTTCAGCCGCGGGCAGAGGAGGACTGATCAAATAGCCTTGGATGCCATCACACTGATGGTCGGCTAAAAATTGTCGTTCCGCCTGGGTTTCTACCCCTTCACCAATTAAGGTTAATCCCAGATCATGGCCCATCTGGATAATGGCCGTGGTGATGGCTGCATTGGTGGGATGCTGATCAATCTTATGTATAAAGCATCGATCAATTTTCAGCATATCCAAAGGGAAGCGTTGGAGATAGCTGAGGGAAGAATAGCCTGTACCAAAGTCATCAATGGAGAGGCGTATCCCTGCTGCCTTAAGTTGATGCATCACAGTAAGCGCTCGATCGGGCTCTTGCATTAACGTACTTTCCGTTAATTCCAAGATCAAACTCCTGGGATCTAAATCGATTTCCAACAGCAGTTGGTGAAGCTTCTGGGGGAGGGTTGGCCACATCAGTTGTCGAGGCGACATATTGACCAGCAGTTGCAGCGGACGCCCACAGGTTTGTTGCCATTGCTTGACTTGATGGCAGGCTGTGCGGAGGACCCACTCCCCAAGCTCCAGAATTAAGTCTGTTTCTTCGGCAATGGGAATAAAGACGGTGGGGGATAAGACCCCCCACTCGGGGTGATGCCAGCGCAGCAGGGCCTCGGCTCCCACAACTTGACCCGTTTGTAGATCAATATGAGATTGGTAGTAGAGGCGAAATTCGTCCTTATCCAGAGCATGACGTAATCGCGCTGCCAGAGTGAGGGATTGAGAACAGTGCGATTTCATCGTCGGTAAATACAACACGGCACTAGGGCCAATCTGTTGTTTGGACTGATACATCGCTATCTCAGCGTTGCTAATTAAGGTGCCAATATCAGCACTGCCTTGGGGATAGCAGGTCATGCCAATGCTAGGCGTAATACACAGCTCCTGATCCTCCACATAAAATGGCGTGGCTAAGATGTCCAGAATTTTTTGGGCAAATTGGTCGAGATCTTGGCGAGACTTGATATTACGAGGAATGATGGCAAATTGGTTGGCCTCAATCCGAGCCACCATCGCCATGGCATAGTTGTCTAGGTAACGATGGGCCGATAATTGTTGGGTGAAGGCTTGAATCAGTTGATCTCCAAATGAAGCGCCCAGGGTACTCTTAATCCACTCAAATCGATCAATACTGATGAGTACTAGGGCCTCTAACGTATCGGCTATGTGCTGTTCAGCCTGAATATGGTGGAATTGTTCTTCTAATAGACGGCGGTTGGGTAACTGCGTTAGGTGATCGTAGTAAGTCAGGGCATTGAGTCCTGCTTCAAGACCTCGAATCGTGTGGGTATACTGTTGAGTAACTAATGCCTGTTTATGGAGTCGGGCATCAATGGCATTCAATAGTTCTAGATGGGTAAAGGGCTTGGTGAGGTAGTCATCTGCTCCTAAATTCATTCCCTTCCGCACGCTGGCTCGATCGGTTTTGGCAGTTAAAAAAATCATTGGGATACTGCCAATGCCCGGATTTTCTCTCAGCCCTTTTAAAACATCAAAACCATCCAGCTCTGGCATCATCACATCACAGACAATTAGGTCAGGAGGGCTTTGTTGCGCCAACTGCAATCCTGTCAAACCATTGTCGGCTTCAAGGGTTCGATAGCCCTCACACGCTAAGATTTCTTGAATGATGTCGCGAATTTGAGGCTCGTCTTCAATAATTAGAATTTTTGCCATTTTAGACTCAGAGCGATCATATTTAGAGATTTAAAGGACGGCTGTTAGCAACTTTTTAGTACTACGGTCCATTCTACTATTTGCCGTTTGAGAACTCATTTTATTTTGAGTTTGCATCTGCGCTTATGGGGTATCAGGGGAGTGCATATCTTTGAATTATAAAGGCTAAGTTCGCCGTCATTTCCCGCTTCTTTGCCGACAACAGTCTGCTGGTAAATGGTCTGGCAATCTGACCATCGCCCCCCCTCTCTCTTCAAATAACCATGGAAACAGGGGACTGCTGCAAAATGTCTTTTTCGATACAAATGACACACGGAATATTCATTTTTTGTAGAAATATATCTCTCATTTCTCCTCAGTCAGAAGGTTGACTTATTATGTGTCCAAACACTTCCAACACCTTTTAATTTATAGGAAATTCAATATTTGAAGATAGCCCCTCCTATCCATAAAAGTTGAACCTTCAGGGCTGAAGTTTTCACTGGACCTGGGAGAGGGTCAGCGTCAACTCCCCTAACCTCGGAATATACCCATTCGTGTTCACTGCACAAATGGCGGGTCGATAGATCATCCTGCCTCGGATTGATCCGCTAAGGGTTGTTCCTGATGGGCCTGCTTCATCGCTTGGGGCCAAAGGATGAGAAAGAGCCCCATCCATGCCAAAACGGGTAGGGAAACGATGAGTGTCAACCAAACGATTTTGGTGACTATCCATGTTCCAGCAATCAGTGTAATTCCCGTCAGTAGTATGGACCAGGGTTGACACCACCAAGGTTTGTAGTGCCATGGGTTATAGGAATTATCCATAGGGCTCTGTTGTCAGGTCAATGCGTACTCAGCATTATCCTATCGCCTAACGATATCTGCTCCATCGGCGTCTTATGATCGGCACTGAAGATGGCTTCAATTAAGCCTTAGGAGTCAGAAAAGGCAGCTTTTGACGTAACCGATCCACGAAGAAATCCATCTCCGGTAGTTTGAGTTGAATGACTAAGCCAGCAAAGACTAGTAACCCCGCACTGGCTGCTACACTCAACGCCAGTAGCTGTCTGATAATTCCTTCTGTTCCCAGGATTAGCTGACATCCATATAAGGTCACCCAGGCCGTTAAGCCACAGAGTAGACTACTGACCGCTAAAGCTAAAATTGGTCCCCCTGTGGCAGCCCAGGGTAAACCGCGCAACCGTTTATTGAGAATCCAAACGAGAGCAGCCATAGAGAAGACCTGAACTCCGACAGTTGCCATGGCTAATCCAGGTGCTGCAAAGGTTTGGGTAAAGAAGAAGCAAAAGATTGCGTTGAAGAACAGTCCCATCAAGCTAATCAGCAGTGGAATATTGCCATCTCCCAGGGCGTAGAACACCCGCACAAAAATATCTCGGCCTAGATAAAAGAACATGCCAAAGGCATAAACGACCAACAGAGAGGCGACGAGCTGGGACGCCGAATCGTCAAAGGCCCCTCGTTGATAAACAATCCGCACTGCAGGCAAGGCAAGGACGGCCATCAGTGCGCCTGTAGGCATCATACTCATGGCGGTTAACACTAAGCTTTGGCGAATGCGGTCTTTCAGGTCCGTCCAGCTTTCGGGTGCCGCCAATTGGGAAAAAATTGGCATATAGGGGACCAGAATGACGTTGGAGAGAATTCCCAGCGGGGTGAGAAAGAGGAGTTGAGCGTAGGTCAATGCAGAAGCTGAGCCCTCCGGGAGTTGAGAGGCAAAAAACAAGCTAATGGCGACGCTAATCAAGAGCATCCCCGAAGAGAGGGTGGCAGGCCCCATAAGCTTGCCAATTTCTCTGACGCCAGGGCGATTGAAATCGAAACGGAGCCTTAAGGTTCCCATTCCCGATCCCCATTGGGCAGGAATCTGGGCCAACCATTGCAGTAATCCACCTGCTAAACTGCCCCAAGCCATCACTGAGGCCCCAACGTGATCCGTAAGAAATAATACGCCAATAATGACGGTGACGCTGGATAGTAAGGGGCTAATTGATGGCAGCCAATATTGATCAGACGCGACCAGGGTGCCAAAGCCGATGCCAATCAGCCCAGATAGAAATGCCATGGGGGCCATAATCCGCAGTTGCTCAACGGCCATGGTATGGACATTTGTGGAGACACCCGGTGCAAGGATGGAGATCAGTGGATCTGCCGTGAGGATTAATCCTAAGGTTAAGAGTAAGAGCAATATCCCCACTAGGGTGTTGACCGTTTCAATCAGGGCGGCGGCGTCTTTTTTGGGGTGCTTGGCGAGAACGCTGACGACTGAGCTATGGAAAGGGCCGTTAACGCCTCCGAGCAGAATAAATAGAAAGCTAGGGATAACGTAGGCAAAGTTATAGGCATCCACCTCGGGACCGACTCCAAATTCGGCTGCGATCGCTTGTTGTCGCACGAGGCCTGCAACTTTGCTAATCAGGGTTGCGATCGCAACAATGGTGGCAATACTCGCTAAGGAGCGACGGCGTTTAGGGGCTGAGTCGGTCACAAATTTTACGTACCGTAAAGAATCCTCACCTATTTAAGCGCATATTTGGATCTTGGGGAGCAAGTAGTCCCGAAGCTTGCTAGCAATGGCCACCACGATAGCGCTAAGGGCTTTCCCTGGCCTATGAATGAAGGACTATTCCGCACAACTGAGATCTAACGTCCTTGTCAAGCTGGGACCCGCAGTCTGTCCGGGTTGAATTAGAGTTGCGGTTAACTGCACCTGGGAATAGCATTGATACTCCGCTAAAAACGGAAAGGAATGACTAAACTGATCGTTACTGATAAACGAAAGGGATCGCGTTTGGACTGAATTCCAGGCGGGGACAGGGCCAGTGGCAGGCGTAGCGTAGCCTTTGGCATTAATCGCCAGTACGAGATTAGTGCCCGGGGGAGTCGCTTGGGTACCGGGTTTTACTTTGACCGAAATTAGTAAGTCCATCCCTAGACCATAGGGATTCCAGCGCTGGTTTAAGGGGACTAGCTGGTTTTTGAGGCGATTAAAAATTTGGACATCGATGGCTTGGAGAACTGCGTTGGCAGTGGCTGGTCCTGGAGTGGTCGGTGTTGCGGCAGAGGGGCTCGGAACGGATCCATCCGTTGGGTTGGCGGGAGATGGACTGGAGAAGATATCCGAAACGCGATCTGCTCGATTTAAGGGAGGGAGTGTACGATCAATAGGGAGGCCTGATGATGAGGGAGTTGTTTGAGGTTGGGCAACTAGGGGTCTCTCCAACTCAGAGATGGCGAATTTACCGACTATCTTATCGATGAGCGTCCCTCTGGAGGCTTCGCCATCGGAGACGAAGTCTCCATCGGTGTCAATTAAAACAGCACCCACTGTAAACACACATTGCAGCTCTAGTCGATCGATCTCTTTGCGGGTTCGGTATTGTATCTCTCCCCCCAGGGAACCGCATTCATTTTGGCTCGTGCGCACGGGGCCAGGGAAGCGGGTATTTAAGGGTTCTGTATAGCGAGATCGACGAGGCAGCGGCGGCAGAAACTGAGCTTCATCTCCGGGGTAAGGGAGAGTATTGCGTGATAAGCCATAGCGATCGCCTTTTTTGAGTTCGGTGTCCCAACAGGTTACATGTACCTGTCTTCCCCCCCGGTTGTTCTTGAACACATGGAGAGACAGAATGCGATCGCGGGTACAATTCAGCTTCGCGGTCGGCCATTGTGTACGAAGCGTTTGCAAAAGCTGATCGCAGGTTTGCTGAGGGCCGCAGTCGCCTTTGACGGTGGAGGTGACAGCTGATTCAGTAGCGGGTGCCGTCGGAGCAGAAGACTGGGCTAGGGTGGGATACCAAGGTGCGATCGCAAGTCCAAATCCCAAACCCATCCAATAAAACGTTCGCATAGCCTCTCCTTCTTTTGAGCAATGTGTCCGATATCCTTGCATCGTAGATATCGTCTACGAATGACCTGATATTGTTCCGTAATTTACAGGGTTCAAGAACGATTGCTCAATAAGTTTTGATAGGTCTAAATATTTTGGATTAACTGACACTCCATCTGCCAAAGTAGGAGGATTTGTGATGCAGACTCATCTCCTAAAAGCGGGTTACCAACCTACCTATGTTGATGAAATTGCGGCTTACCCAACCAGATTTAAGTCTTCCAAAGATAAACTCATTCTAATGGGTCTTGATCAAGTCGCCATGATCTTTTTACCAAGCATATATTTGCCAATGAGTCAGGGGCAATTCTCAGGAGCACTCTTTCATCACTTTTGTCTGGGAAAAGCTGAAATGCCTATTCTCCGTTGTGCTTGGAAATTATTCTTCAGCATAAAAATATGAGAATATATTAAGAATTCATCATCCTCCCAGAAAGATGAAAGAGCAATAGTCTATTGGTGAGTAAGTCAATAGGATAAACCTACAGCGGCAGAAATACAGAGGGCAAGAAGGACACAGTAGTCATCGAGGTGTAAGGACCACTCGAAATCCAATATTTTCACCATAGGCATTGGGATCTTTACAGTATGAGCGAGAAGCTGAACGACAGTAAATGGGATCGTTGGTCCAAGAGCCACCGCGCAACATCCGCTTAGAAGAACTATCTTCCGTTGTCCATGCAGTTCCATCAATGGGCGCTCCAATATAATCGTGATGCCAATGGTCCAGGCACCAATCAAAAACGTTTCCATGCATGTCACAAATACCAAAGTAGTTAGCCAAACCAAAGAAATCTACTGGTGTGGTCTTCTCCCTATACATTGCTTTTGGACCAACATCGTATGCATAAGTACTGTCGTAATTTGAAACCTCGGGAGTAAGCGTTCTGCCAAACGAGAAGGGCGTTGTTGTCCCAGATCGACAAGCATATTCCCATTCTGCTTCTGTGGGGAGACGATAGTTACGTCCTGTTTGCTGGCCAAGACGATCACAAAATTCAACGGCATCATACCAAGATACTTGTTCAACAGGATTGAGATCGCCTTTGAACTCAGAAGGGTCTGGGTCAAGATCTCGACTCACCCGTTCATATTGAGCTACGATCCTCCATTGTGCTTGAGTGATGGGATATTGCCCCATCCAGAAGTTATTGATGCTAACAAGATGCCGTGGTCCTTCGCAGTCTTTTCTCTTTTCTTCGTTATTGGGAGAACCCATCATAAATTCCCCTCCTGGAATTTGAATCAATACGAGGTCCACTTTCTGATCAAGAGGCTCTCGGATAGCTTGCACTTGAATCTTGGATCGTTCGATTTTGAGTTCGGGTGGATGGGTGCTAGCCAGTTCAGGATACATAGGGCTTCAAGGAGTGTGGATGGGTCAAAAAGCTAAAGGCAAGAACTCAAGAAGGGTGAAGGAAGAGTCATCGGGGTGCGAGGACAATACGAAAACCAATGCGGTTGAACGTGAAGTCGGGATTGTAGTGGGTGCGTGAAGCAGACCGACAGTCTCCCGGAACGTCGAGCCAAGAACCGCCACGAAGTATACGATCTGCATTCTCATCATTTGTTAACCAAGCTTTGCCGTCAATCGGGGCATAGTTATAGTTCTCATGCCAGTGGTCCAGACACCATTCCAAAACATTGCCATGCATGTCTGAGAGACCAAAAGGATTAGTCATTTCAAAATGATTGACAGGGGTTGTTTCTCTGCGATTTTTCCCTCCATCTTCCTCGCCATAAGTATAGGAGCCGTTATAGTTTGCGATATTGGTTGAAATGGTCTGACCACAATAAAAGGGCGATGGAGTTCTACCTCGGCAGGCATATTCCCATTCTGCTTCTGTAGGTAAGTGATAGGTGTATTTCGAGTGGGCAGTAAGACGATCACAAAATTCCATAGCTTCATGCCAAGACACCTGTTCAACAGGATTTTTATCGTCATTAAAATAGGATGGTTCTAGCTTTAGGTCTCTATTCACCGAAGCGAACTGTGAAACTGCACGCCATTGTTCTTGAGTGACTGGGAAACGCCCCATGTAGAATTTGGAGATTTCAACAGGGTGTTGAGGGCCTTCTGATTCTTCTCGTTGCAGCTCAAAGGCTGGAGAACCCATTGTGAAGGTTCCTGCGGGGATGAGGACCAACTCTAGTTCAATTCCATCTCCAAGCGGTTCTTTATACAGCTTGGAGATGGCTTTTTGACGATAGAGGTAGGAGGCGGGCATCAGTCAAGTCCTGAGCAATTTATAAAAAGGCAAAGTGGGAGATACAAACTCTTCGAAGGCTTACTAAGCTCATATCCCCCAGGATATTTTTGGATGTTGTTGCATTAACCGATGCGTAACCATCCGCTCACCTAAACCAAATCGATGGGTTTTGGGAAGCCGATTCAAGATGGGAATATACCACTTGATTAAATCAAAGACCTTCTGGATGATGGGTAGTTCTTCCATAATCACTCTTTCATTTCAGCAAAACTCAACGTAGCAATTGCAGAATTTAGGCAGTGAATAAAATGCATTTTGTTTAATCTTCCGAGATGGCAAATATGCAGAAGGCAAGAAGGGCAAAGGGAACGGGAGTCATCGGGACGCGAGCACAATACGAAAACCGAGGTTGTAGATCGTGTAGTCGGGATCGTTGTGGTAGCGCGTGGCAGACCGACAGTACCTCGGATCGCTGTACCAAGACCCGCCGCGTACGATACGATCTGTTTTCTCCTCATTAGTCAACCAAGCACTACCATCCGTTGGAGCCTTTTCGTAGTTCTCATGCCAATGGTCTAGGCACCATTCCCAAACATTGCCATGTATATCGATTAGACCAAAGGCGTTACCAATCTGAAAGTAATCAATAGGTGTTGTTTTCTCCCTGAATTCTCCAACTTCTCCAGGGCCATATGTTTCTTGGGCATAGTAGTTCGAGTATTGAGCAGAAAGGGTGGCACCAAAGTGGAAAGGAGTTGTGGTTCCTGCTCGGCAAGCATATTCCCACTCTGCTTCTGTAGGTAAGCGATAGTTACGTCCTGTTCGTTGGCTCAGGCGATCGCAAAATTCGACGGCATCATACCAAGAGACTTGCTCAACAGGATTGAGATCACCTTTGAACTCTGAAGGGTCTGGGTCCAGATCTCGATTCACCCGCTCATATTGAGCCACGATGCGCCATTGGGCTTGAGTTATGGGATATTGCCCCATCCAAAATCGAGAAACCTTCACGGAGTGTTGCGGCCCTTCTCTAGATTCTCTCGCTTCCTCATCATCGGGAGAACCCATCACAAATTCTCCCTCTGGTACGAGTACCAACTCAAGTGACACCCCATTTAGCAATACTTCCTCGACATAGGTGATGTCGTGAGTCTGGCGTTTAATACAAATATTCGGATTCCCAGGACTAGAAGCTATCACCATCTCAATTCACCAAATGCATCTAAACGACTGTCTCAAAAGGCAAAAGCACAAAAAAGGGCAAAAGACAAAGGAGTCATCGGGGAACGAGCACAATACGAAAACCAAGATCGAAGTCCGTGCTGCCGGGAAAGAAGTGGTCGCGCGCGGCAGACCGACAGTTCTTCGGAAGGTAGTACCAAGAACCGCCACGGCGAATACGTGTTGTATTCTCATCGCTGGTTACCCAAGCACTTCCATCAGTCGGAGCATTGTCATAGTTCTCATGCCAACGGTCCAAACACCATTCCCAAACATTCCCATGCAGATCCGAGAGACCAAAGACATTAGCATGATTCAACTCTGTCACAAAAATTGTTTTGCCTCTGCCTTCTCCTTCTGGACCATTCATATAGACTGAACCATTGTAGTTAGCAAGTTCTGTCGTGATCATTTCCCCAAAATGAAAAGGGGTGGTGGTTCCTGCTCGGCAGGCATACTCCCATTCTGCTTCTGTGGGGAGGCGATAGTGACGACCCGTATGCTGACTGATGCGATCGCAAAATTCGACGGCATCGTACCAAGACACTTGTTCCACAGGATTGCGGTCCCCCTTAAATCGAGATGGATTGGGTTTCAGCTCTCGTTTAACGGGTTCCATAGCAGCAACCTGTCGCCATTGAGCTTGAGTCACGGGATAACGACTCATATAAAACTCAGACACATTTACTGAGTGCCGAGGTTTTTCAGATGAGCCACTATCCTCATCCTTGGAAGCGCCCATTAAAAACTTACCTGAAGGTATCGGCACCATCTCAAGAGCAATATCTGCTCCTATCAACTCTTTGAAGCATTGAGCTTTAGACTTCTCATAAGTGATGCGCCAATCAAAGTTATCTTTCTGAATACGCGCAATGCGGATAGGGAAGGTTTCTAGCTTGAGAGTAGAGTGTTCAGCATCAAGCTCAAAGGTAATTCCCTCCACAGTCTTTTGCTCAGGTACAAGTTCTCTGCCTGCTAATTGAAATGGAACCACCTCAACCTCAATTGGGGAAGGCTCACTGGGCAAGGAGAGGGGATAAACATATTCATAATCTGAGACTTCTGCACCACTAGGGAAGTTTTGCTCCCCCGTTTTATCTGGAGAATCTACTTCATCAGCCTCCAGCTTACTCTCCCGATTCCGATAGGCTGCGGCTGAATTCAGGATATCTTCACCCTTATGCGCAAATTCTCCCCCCCAAGTCTTTAGAACGGCTCCTCTAACTTCGGCAAAATAATGGTGCCGATCCATTTCCACCCTCTTTTCGGACCCTGCTTCATTAGGAATGAGGGCAGGAAAATAGCGGGGACTACCGTATTTTTCCTCTACAAAGGTACTAATTTCTCGGTGAACCTGGGCAGCTTGTTGTACAGAACTGGTGTTTAACAACAGCTCTCGAACACCAGGGGTAAACTCATACCACCGATCCGTAACGGTGGCTTGTGGGTCTCCCAGGGCAGACCGTCGAATCAGACCACTAAAAAATACTTCTGCAAGATGCCAATGCTCACTCCCAGATAAGAATTGCTGCTGGGCCAGGCGCATCACCGGAGGGATAAGGGGAACTGCAGCTAATACGATCGCTAACTCTCTCGCTTCGGGGCTAGCATCCCGATTAAAGGCCCTTAACCGTTCTTCAGGAGTTTCATCCTCCATTACAGCAGTAGACTGCTCCACCTCTTGTTTCTGGCCATCAGAAGCTGGAGGCTGCTGCTTAATCAGTACACCTTGCATGGATCCGCCACCACCCGTAACAAACTTGGCCCAGGTATTAAGGTGGGGTGCAGACAAGTTCAGAATGGGAAAACGATATAAACGTTGTCTCGTTCTGACACGCACGGTTTCTCGTAATTTGGCATTCGCACACCCTGGATAACTGGCAACTAAGGGTCGCAAAATGGCATCCTGCATTGCCGTCCGATGCCACAGATCCTTATGGAAAACATGAGCTAAAGCAACATGGTGTTTTTCACCCAAGAACGCCAGGTATTTAAATGCTGCACCGGAACGCCATGCCTTCCCTAAGGTATCAGTCACCACAAGGAATAACTGATCTCGTCCTGGTGCTAGCAAGCTCCGAACATCCGTTTCGTCTGGATCTCCTCCCGCATATAGCCGAGGCCCCTCATGGCAATCCGTCTTTAGCTGCCAAACTCGGACATCTCGAAAGATACCTTGCCACTGGAAAAGCGTTGCGACAGCCTCGGCCAGATCGCCCCAAAAATCCATTGGAGGTGAGCGATCAACCAGAATATGCAAATCAAACCAGCGCTTCAAAGGCGGGCAATAAGCGGGCAGCGGTAGACCATCCGCTTCGGCAGTTTGCTCGACGGTCTTGTCAATATCTAATTCGCTAGCGACAGAGGCTGGAACCCGTTTAGCTAGCGGCAGCAATGCCCTACCCAAAACAAACGGCTGTGGCAAGGGAAAAGGATCTGGAGCCCTTACAGGAGAAGCCCTTTCAGTGGTTGGTTTCGCAGTTTGCTCCTGAGCTTGCAAGTCAGGTTTAGGCGGATCAACCATGACCGGAACCCGTTGTTCTGATTCATCTGGTGGTCGGACGGGTAAAGTTTCTGGAGAGTCTTGGCAGACATCCTCTGAACCCTGCTGAAGTGGTAAGGGGGAAGAATCTTGCGCTGATTCCTGTGCTTTAGGGATAGGAGGGGCAAGGATATGGCGCATATTGGCATAGCACCATAGCAGTTCAACCACTTCTTGTTCATTAGCTTGCCAAGGGGAATGCTCTCCTGCCATAAATCCGCCCTCCGTTAGAGAGGTTTGAAGATGGAATCTAATAATTCTGTTCGGTCAGTTGAGTTGACATCCTTCCCTTGCAGGAGAAGATACACCGCATTGAGCAGTTGATCCGTTGCCAAGTTAGCGTTTTTATTTTTAATCCGCCCCAAAAAAGATTGAATGAGTTCTCGGGCAGGTTCATCCAGTTTGTTCAGAGTATCAGCATCAAAACGATTTTTCAGGATTTCATACAATCCATCCTCTGTACTCGGCTGTTGAAGCGGTAATCGCAAACACCGTCGCAGGAAAGCAGGCGGAAATTCTCTAGCCTCATTACTTGTCATAAATACGAGAGGAAATTCAGTGCATTGCACAAACCCTTGCGGAATCGCGACCCTATCACCAGGTTTAGTATTTTGAGTCCGATAGGGAAGTACTTCTTCTGTCTCGCTTTGCAACCGAGCTAATTCTGGGATTTCAAAAAAGCCTTCTTCAAACAATACCTTCGCCAAACGGTTAAAGATTTTCAGATGCTTGTCTAGGGTGTATCGCGCCTAAGTTGGCAACCTTGGCAATAATCTGTGCCCAAGAAATA
>NZ_JANQOP010000272.1 GCF_028285745.1 Acaryochloris sp. IP29b_bin.137
TACATGCTGTGGAATAGATGGACCTCCGTCTGGTGATGATATCGATTTCGTCAAGAAGTTACTTGATGCTGCTAAGCAAAAGTTTACCAAGATCGATGAGAACAAAATCTTTCTGACTGGGATGTCCAACGGCGCAATGCTGGCTCATCGACTTGCGCACGAACTTAGTAACACGGACTACAAGATTGCGGCGATGGCGACAGTGAGTGGAACCCTAGCAATTGATGTAGGTTCTCAGCATGAAAACTATCCAATACCTATCATCCACTTCCACGGTTCTGAGGATAAGGTCATACCAACTAGAGGTAGCAATGCCACAGGAAGAATATGTAAGTCGGTCGCAGATACCATAGATATCTGGCGAGCGCGGAACCAGGCGAAGGACGACAGTAATGCTGTCACTGTAACAATTAAGGATCCGGCAATCGATGGGACAAGTGTAGAGAAAACGACTTACCCACCCGATTCAACTGGAGGAGCACAGGTTGTCAACGTTTTAATTACCGGCGGTGGTCACACTTGGCCGGGGCACGATACACCTCCCGATCTCGATGCCGTACTGCAGCAACTTGGCTTGACCCTTGGGCCATCTACTCGTCAGATCAATGCAGAGGATCTTATCTGGCAATTCTTCTCCCAATACGTGTAATCGTGAGTCGTATTGTTCCAGCTGACTGTATTCACTGCTCGGTCGGCGAGGATCGCTCAGCAGCTTAACAAAGCGTTGAAACGTAGTGTTGCAGTAGCGTAAAACTTGATTTTTCGTAAATCGTTCGCCACTGCCCGGTGAAACTTGGTCGTTAAGATTTCAATGACACCGAAGCACTCAAAAATTGTCGCGGCCCGGTGAACGAGGGTGTTAGGCTGTAAATTTGCTGCTTCGATTTTTCATTCGTATTTGTCACATCACACACGTTAGGAATTATGGTATTTGCATCTCCCACGCAATTGTCTAATGTTAATCACGATTTCGCAGGGCTTGGTGCAACTGTGGTTCGGGATAGTAATACCGAACAAATAGTAGGAACATTCTTTAAATTCTGGTTGCCTCGCGTTCGTGAAGTATTTGTACTCGGTACATTTAATAATTATGATTTTGAAAAAGATGCTTCTGATAATCCAGATCCCATAGAAATAGGATTTGCTCTAACTGAGCTCAGTGATTCTGGATATTGGTACGGTTACACACCAACTCTTAAGTATTCACCAACGACACCAAAGGACAACGAGTATAGATTTTATGTTGTTGGACTTGATGGGAAAAATGATTGGGTAGCAGATCCGATAGCAAGGGATACGGTACAACGGGAGCCAGACGTAAATGATTCAATAGCACTTGTTGTGGATTGGGAGTCTTTTGAATGGAAATATGATAACTACTACGCCCGCGAACGGAGGGATTTTCGACGCTATATTATTTATCAAGTTCATTGGGGAACCTTTTTTAGACCAGAGAATGAAGATGATTACGAGCAATTTACTCTAGGAACAATAAATCTTGCGGACAAGCGTTTGGCTGTGGCACAACGGCTTAAAAAAATTAGTGCTATGGGCTTCACTGCTATAGAACTTTTACCTATTCATGAGGCAAATGGAGCAACAGATGCTGGCTATAATCCCAGTTTTTTCTTTGCTGTTGAGTCTGCCTATGGTACTCCAGAAGACCTAAGGATACTTGTTGATGAGGCTCACAAGATTGGTCTTGCCATTATTTTTGATGTGGTAGTTAACCACTTGACAAACGATCCATCAAAATCATCCTTCTCTCAACCTTTTATTAAGGGATGGTACAGCAGAGATAATGCGCCTTGGTCTAACCACATACTATTTCCTGGTCAGAGTGACTGGGGTCCAGATCCAGACTTTGATAGACCAGAAATCAGAAATATTATTTTTGATTGCATTCAAATGTATTTTTCTGAATATCACATCGATGGTATTCGCTTAGATGCAACAACTACAATTCCTCGCAATGCCCTCAAGGAAATTGTTGGTCGGTTGCTTGTCGAAAACAGACGTTACGAGAAGTTTATCTCTGCAGAACACCTCACTAACGATCCCTTCCCTTACATCATTGGTGACATTGGTTGTAATGCTGGTTGGGATAAAGGAGCTTTCAATAGTGGTATGGGCGGAGCAATATCACAGCCTATCAGAGGTAGTTTTAGTGCTTTAAGAGATGCATTTGAAACGAATCATAATGGTTTGCCAGAGACTGCTATCAAGTATGTATTGGGTTCCCATGATGAAATTTGGATGCAAAATAAAGATTCCGCAGCAGCAGCAATCAACAGGGTCGGTGGCCCATTTAGTGATTACTCTCGCATGAAAATGCGACTAGCTTGGTCTTTAAATGCCTGTGCTTTTGGCGTGCCGATGATGTTCATGGGCACTGAGTATATGACGGAGAGACGTTGGGATAGCTTTAATGGGTACAATGCTTCAAATGCTGATGCGAATCGTGTCCCTTTCGTTTGGGAACCTGATGCAAGCTCATCCGAAGCACAGTACATATTGATGGTTAAGCATATAAATGAGTTGCGTTCTCGATATATTGCTATGCGAAATCCAAACCGTGATAGCCAATTAGTTCATGTTGATAATGATAATGGTGTTTACGCATACAAGCGTTGGGATGGTTTGGGTAATGTCATGCTCATCACCATTAACATTTCAGATGGTCAATGGCAGAGGAGAGAGTATCAGTTCAATACAAACACACCAAACAGTTCTTGGAGGGAAGTTTTTAACTCTCAATATGTGAACTACGGGGGATGGACAGGCTCGGGCAATTCTGACTCCAACTTTTCTCCAGAAACAGATGCAAGCGGACGAATGCAAGGTATTAACCTACCTAAATGGAGCTTGATGATTTTAAAGAAGCAATAATTTGTACCCAATAGAATCTGAAAGGAATCCACTGAAGACTTTTGCAACTGTTGAGCTATGAGGGTATTACTGTGAACATTGTGCTAGCTGATGTTTTACTCTTCCAATGAGTTTGTATTTGCTCATAGTCAAGGTTGATTTAGGGCTGACCAAAACTTCTTTCTATTCATAACTGTGGTTATTTCCTGAATCTGTGCACCATCTAAATATCAGGTTGCACCCAAATGAAACGGGACATTTTGACTAGAATTATAAATTCTATGACATGGGTGATGCAAAACTTTTCATTTCAATTGACTTAATCGGAAACAGTAGAAGGCTTGCTATACGAGGCTTTTAGGGAGTGGTAAAAATTAACCTCAACTACTTTCTATATAAGGCTTTGAGAGCATTTGGACTCTCTTGTTACCGATAAGGTCTAATAACACCGAAGCGCTCAAAAACAGCTAACACGTCGTCACACCCCTCAAGGTCATATCCTTGACATTGGGTTGAATCCGTAGACTCTCATAGGTCCATCGGAGTCAACCCAATGAAGATAACCTTACTCCTCACAACAGCGATCATCCTTACCCCATTGTCGGTATTGGCCGCCGTTCAAAGTATCAGCCTAGCCGATGCCACAGAAGGGATTGCCCCTACCATCAACGTCTGCCCTGGCAAAGGGTATAACATTTCATTTCTGGATATACCTGGAGGTGTGGCCTGGGCCAAGATTGATGATCCTAGCCAGGTCCACGTCTCCTTTGAAACCCGAGAGATCAGCAAATCACCCGCCCAACTGATCCACCTGCAACGAATTGAGCAACTGAACTTTAGGGGTATCCCCAAGGCTCCACAAACCCTCCTGACAGTATTCACGACCTCTCAACAATTGCTGCGGTTCAATATCGCCTATACCTGCCCCAATCGCTTTGATACAGGAGTCATCCGAGGTGCCATTGCCGCCCGCAGACCCAAACAGCGAATCAAGTCCAATGATCCAGTGATTGCAGCTCCCAAGGCGAAAGTTTCAGCGGATCCAACTGAGCCTCAAGTCTTATTTTCCAATCAATACGTGATCGAGGGAAGTTTTGAGAATCTGTATGGATTCCAACCCAAGGAAGACTCTCAGACATCCTCCTCTAAATCGAATCCCATCCCTGTTCCCACCATCGAGGCTCCCGCGCCAAAACCCAAGACCACTAAAACTGCAAAAGCCCCTGTACAACCGTCCTCCTCCAAAGTCGCTTGGCATCTGACTAGAGGGCTACAACAAGCAAACCTCAAGGGCGAGATTAACTACAACACCTACACCTACAGACGTTGGCAATCCATCATTGCCAGAGTGCGGAGAAAGCAAGAGCTACCTGCTGCAATCAAGGCTGTCGTTCCCAGAAGAAAACTAAAGACCTTCAAAAAAACTGGGGTGATTCTCCTGCTGTATGGGGGACTGGAAAATCCCTCATCGATGTTCACCGACTCATAAGCAAGGACGGAGGGCATCATCATGCTACAAAGCTTAATCCTTGCACCCCTATTATTTGGTCAGCATTTCGGAACGGATGCAGGGCTGCAATACAACCCATCGTTCGCTGACTTTGGAGCCATTACAGAAAGCGGCTCTATTCAATCTGCCTATGGCTTCCCTGGCGTCTCATGGACTGCGGGGACTCGACCAGAAGACATCATCACCCTTGGCTCCATCCAGCAAACAGGAGTCGGTGAGTTTACGTTTGGTCAAATCCTGAATGAGAGTGGCATTAACCTTGATGGGTTGATCCTCAAGGATTTTCCCCTACTGGCAAATTCAACCTTAGAGCAAGCCGCAGATGCTACTAACAACGATCCAGACTTTCTCGATAACGTCCTGATCGATGGCAATACCGTGGGTGAAGCCATCAGCCAAGGAGAAGGGACAAAAACCCTTGCTCAAAAGCTGGGGATTGAAAAGCCATTGCAGGACATCCAAAAGGTTCAAGACGCCGTTATCAACAAGCTCAACCAATGGGAATCCCAAGCCATCGGTGCAATACCGGGTTTGAGTGCAGTCCCCTTTGCTCGATACCCCGCCCAGCTAGCCAATACTTCCTTGGCTGCTATTTCCCTGTTTGCCAAAGCGGATCTGATCCTAGACCGGGCTGAGAAAGGCGTTGACAATACGGTCACGGGTTCAGACAAGGAAAAGACCAAGTTCAATACCCCTTGTCCCTTTGCTCGTCAGCAGGCTTGCGGTCATGTGGAGCTGAAAGATTTTGTTAGCACCAATATGGCTGGGAAACGGTGGATCAATGGCAAGCACCAGAAAGTACGGGGCGGTTCTGGCGTCTTGGGGGCGATATTCGGCAACAAAGAACCCACGGGGCGACTCCCATTTGGACCGGGAAGCCCCTTCAAGCTGGTGCTGACTAAAACCGATGAGAGTACCGATAAAGCCTCTTTCTCTGCTTATTTCCAGCTCTGCGAGTTTCTAGCAGGCTGCACGGGGTATAACATTGGCCCGTTTCCCCTGTATTCCGTTGGGATAGACGGAGTGATTTGGATGGGGGTTAACCCAACGGACTTTGGCAAGGTTCCTTTTGGCTTTGATCCGTCTGTGGTTGGTCCCCCTGGATCTAGCACGGGTGTCCCACCACTTTATTCCCCAGTTGGCAGCAATAGTGGTGGCATTGGTGATCCGGGAAAATGTGCTGATGCTAACCGCTCAAGGCCGACCTACCTTTGGCCTGCAAAGGGATTGTTTACATCAGGTTTTGGGCAACGGAGTTCCCCTGGTGGTATTGGTTCTAGCTGGCATGCAGGGGTTGATGTGGCCGCTCCCATAGGAACCTCGATTATTGCCGGAGAGGGGGGTGAAATTATCTACTCAGCACGACGAGGGGGTTATGGCTATACCGTGATGCTGCGGGTTGAATGCACGGGCCATGTCCTACTTTACGGGCACAACTCAAGGTTGCTCGTTCGCCCAGGTCAACCCGTTAAGAAAGGGCAAGTCATTGCACTGATGGGTAGTACCGGAATTAGCACCGGACCCCATAGCCATTTTGAAGTGAGAATTGGAGGTGAGCCAGTGAATCCAATCCATTACCTACCACCTTCAGGTCCATAGCAACGTTTTGAGGGAAAATCCATGAATAAAAAAGGAAAGATTTTATTTGGTCTCACCCTTGCGATCGTAGTTCTGGGAGGGATGACACTGCTTGATAAAAAGGAAAAGCCCAAAGCACAACCTAAAGCAAAGCAGCCAAAGGTTCAACTGGTTGAGGACAAGGAACCGAAACATCCCACCGAAAAATGTTTGTGGTCAAGGGGCGTCTTTGTTGATGAAATACTCAAGGTCAAGCAATACTCTCTGATTGCCTACAAATATGACTTTTCTAAGCCAGAACCTACCCCTGACATCAGGCTACCGAAGGGTATGAAAATCGACCTTGAAAGTGAGACTGGGCATGATCGGGATGCTGGCCCTGTGTATCCTAACCTCGATGTTGCCGTGATGGTTCTGGATCCCTTTGAAGGCTGCAAGCCCACCATCCGATCCATGAGGATTGAACCACTCCCTAAATCCTTTGACCCAAAAGTAAGGCTGGTGATGAAGAAAGCTTATTGGGCCACCATGTTTAAAGCAGCAGAGGATCTCAATGTGACGGCTCAATCCTGGCTAGATGGCATTACACGATATGTCGGCCCAGGTATGACTGAGCTTAAGGATGACGATATCAAAGCCATCACTCAACTAGGCTACAAACTTCCCAAATGGTACGACCTCAAGCTAACCCCAGAGCAAAGGTTTGAGCTTCAACTTAAGGAGACGAGCAAATAAGGACTGGTAACCCAGACCTAATGTAGCTCCGATCTACCATGGGATTTACGGAAATCAGAAGCTTCCTTGAAGACGTCAATTAGGGTACTCATTATTACTCCAGTACGAGGTTGTAATATCCTAGTTTTTCTGCACACAACATGAAATAACCCTGCCAGGCGTAGAGCTTGACTTTCTCTGGCCTTGTTCAGCTTGTCAGGAATGCATTACTGGTGAGGTAGTCATCGTTGATATTCGCCATGATATATCGAGCCAAGTTTGCAAGGGTATTGTGGCTACAAACTATACCCAGTTGCTATTAGGTATATAGAGAAAAATGGCTAGAAGAGATATGTAATAATTGAATTCTTTACAGCTATTTACCCTAGCTAAATTAAACTGTGATAAATACCCAGAATTAAATATTACTTACATATGGTCTGGAAAAATTTTTGCTAAAAATGTTGTAAGTCATGCTGTTATACAACCATAGCTTTGGATGTAGGTAAAGGCATATCACAACCAATTGTTTATTCATTTAATGCAAATAGGTCAATGGTCAAACAGGAAAGTAAGTGCATAAATCAACTTTTTATAGAGGGTAAAAATGCTCGTGTAAATAAATATTTTGAAGAGGCAAAAAATATATACGAGACAATTATACAAAATGATCCAAACTGTGTTGAGGCTTTTAACAATTTAGGAGTTACCTTGTGTGAGCTTGGCCGATATAGAAGAGCCCTTGAGGCTTACCTCAGAATCAATGAAAATTTCAGGACAGCTCAAACATGGTATAACATTAGCTTGGTTTACTACTATTTAAGGGACTTTGATCAGGCTCTAAATTGTATTCAGAAAGCCATAGAACATGATTGTTATGACTCTGCAGCTTGGGACTTGAAAGGGAAAATTCAAGTTGAGCAAGAAGATTACCAAGGAGCTATGACATCATTTAATCAAGCTTTTTCTACTGATGGTGAGCCACAATTTCTTCTATGGGATGCGTATTGTCTCTATTTACAACTAGAATTCTCAAAAGATATTGATGAAAGAACTCAGCGAAAACTATTACATATTTTAATCAGAAGGTTAGAAAGGTTGAAGGAGATTTCTGAAGACTACCACGAACGCAATATATCTAAAGATAAGAATTTGATGAGCAGGGAAGAAGATTCAGCCACTCAAATAGGAGGATCTACACCCCAAAACTCCTCTAAATCAAATAGTGATTGTGAAATCTGTCAACAAAGCTTATATTATCTTGGCTGTTCCTATTCTCGATACAAAGATTACTCCACAGCAATCGATAAGTTAGAGCAATGTATCCAAAAAGATCCAGGTTCTATGGTTGCAAAGTCAGCCAGGAAACTTCTAAAGCAAAGCTGGATTCAAATTAAACCCTCTCCATTAAAATGGTGGCTTCAATCATCTCTGTATCTAAATCGCCGGATGAAAAAGTTTGTCGCTATATTTACGTTGACAATGCTGATTCTGATAGTAATATTTATTTTATTTCATCCTTTATTTGTATGGAAAAATAGAGTTGAGTGGAGTGTATATATTTTTGTTGCCAGTCTATTACTTATTTTGTTACTGTCGCCAGGTGTGGAGCAGATAAAAGCAAAAGATATTGAGATAAAGATGCATGCTTCTCCCCCTTTTAATCCGTTTCCGTCACCAGCAAAAATGGAAGATGACATAGGATCTATGTCTAGGAAAAACAACGAAACCAATTGAGTTTAAGAAAAATACTGTTAATAATTAATGACGATCTAACAATTCTGATATTGCAGTTTAACTAAATAGGTTTGCGTTAAATGCAAAGGAATTGGTAACTATTGAGCAGAATTGTTAATTACATACAATACCGGAACTCAATCAAACTACAGGTTGTTTTTAACTGAGTTCCCTATAAGTTCTGCAGAGACTAGATTACAAGTGGATATGGTGGGCGCTTGTAAGCAAATTTTGTGCAACCCATTGCCAAATCCGTAGACTCAAACAGCACTACGGAACCCCCTGGACATGGCAAAGGTAAAAACCAAAAAAACCAAAATTGACTTCAATGGATTTGAAGACGAGATCCACCTCTCCGAATTCATCGACTTTGACCTAGAACATCACGTCGGCGCGTTTATCCTCCAAAAAGAAGC
>NZ_JANQOP010000276.1 GCF_028285745.1 Acaryochloris sp. IP29b_bin.137
TTGCCTCCAGCGAGTCTTTCAGCCATGATCCCAGAGCCGACAACGGTTGCTAGCAGTGTCAAGGTGCCTAGCCACTCGGCTATCAATCTGCGTAGCATCGCACGATTCCTTTTCCAAGCCAACATTATTCAGGGTGCAAATGTACAAATTTAGAACGATGTTCCCACTGGTTGCGACGATAACAATTTTATTCCAGTAATGTCTATAAGTATGCTCTGAGCAGTAGCCATTTTTCTATTCAACTAAATAATTTTACCTATTATTAAACTTCTGTTAATCTAAAATATCCAACATTATGGAAATAATAGAGGTACTTTCATTTAACATACTTTCCTTGCCCCTCACTCACGGGGTTTTTTCTTGTAAGTTTTTCCTAAACTTAGGCAACTTAAAAATCTAATAAAGGGGTTCCTATACCTGTAACTAGAGTAAGGTAGTGCATTTGAATTACCACTCTTTGTTGTCTGTCTTTTAGGGGGCAGGCTTTTTTATCTGTAAAGACTTTGTTCAACGAATAGGAACATACCCTGCCTTCTCGATCAGGCTTTGACCTTAATAATTGATAGCTTATTTTGCTGTGGAAGTGTAATCTAAAATCCCCTTTTTAAGCTATGCCAAGGTTTCTTTATCGCAATCGTTTGCTACGTCTTCATTGTAATTGCCTTTAGACATTCCAAACTCCTGAAAAGAATCATCCCTTAAATTAAGGTTCTGTACATCGGGTTGACTCAGATGGACCTATGAGAGTCTAAGAATTCAACGAAATCTTAAGGCTAGAACCTTTAGGTTTATGGGCTTCGAGTCATTGCCCTGGAAACTGCTCGCGGATTAAAGGTGACCAGCGTTTACTGGGCCTGGGATTTACGTTAACGATTCAGCAGATTTTGCACTCTGGTTTGCAAGCCCTGAATCGCTTCATCGATGGCGTGGGTAATTTCTTGCCAAGCTTCATCTGCCGCATTGGCAATATCAGTGAGCTTTAACTGGGCATCCGCGAGATGTTGTTCTAGCTGCTCAATTTCTTCATGCTGGGCTTGTTCTAAGATGCGATCTCGATCCGATTTCAATTGTTCTAAAGTCGCTTTGACATCACTGATTTGGGTCTCAATTTGTTGGATATAGGCCAATTTGTCACTCATTGCTGTGATTCTCCTAATGTCAAGTAGACAGGCGATGGTCCTAGCCCACCACCGAGGTAATGCCTAAACAAACCGCCGGGACGACAAAAAATACGCCGACGATATAGGCAAAAGCAATAGACTTTTTCTCACTGGCCACAACTGATAGGATCTCGGCTCCTTGAATGGGTAAGCGGCAGAGGAAGGGAATGCCATAGATGACAACCACGCCTAAAAAGTTGTAGAGCATATGCACCATGGCAATTTCCAAAGCTGGTACTGCTTCAGCTCCTGACACAGACGTGGCTGCCAATAGGGCGGTAATGCAGGTGCCGATATTCGCTCCCAAGGTGAAGGGATATATCTGCGACAACCCAAACACCCCGGATCCGGCCAAGGGCACCATTAAGCTCGTCGTCGTGGAAGAAGACTGCACCAGAATTGTAATCAGGGTACCCGCCGCAATCCCAGCAATCGGTCCCCGGCCAATGGCCACATGCAAGATGTCTTTGGCCCGCCCCACCATCAGTACTTTGAGCAGCTTGCCCACGAAACCAATGGTCAAGAAAATGGCATGGTTTAAAAACAGGAGATTTTGGGTTACACCTCCACGGCAAAATAAACCATCATTTTTCGATGGCTTGAGGTCTACTTCTACCCAATCAGGT
>NZ_JANQOP010000278.1 GCF_028285745.1 Acaryochloris sp. IP29b_bin.137
TCAATCTGAGTCAAAAATAGGGAGGACAAGATAAAGAAGGCTAAGATCGCGAAAATAACATCAATAAGTGGCAGGATGTTAATCTCCAACTCTTCTTCAAAATCATCTTCCCATACTCGCATAGGACTCCTCCATGGGTTGACTACCTCCATTTTTGGCATAGACATGCCATTCGTAAAGGATTTCTAGCTGACTAGCGTATTCGCGAAACATGGCAATTTGCCTTCGATAAAGTCCTCGAAAAATATTGGTGACTACTAGAGTCGCGATCGCAACAACCATCCCAGCAGCAGTAGAAACTAAGGCTTCGCTAATACCTCCGGTTACATTAGTTGCATTGGCACCTATTTGGCCAATCTTGATAGAAGAGAAGGAACGTATCAGACCCAGAATTGTTCCTAACAAGCCAAGCAGCGGGGCAACAGCAACTACCGTTTGAAATATCGTATTAAAACGCTTAAGGATAGGGATTTCAGCTTGAGTTGCACCTTCAAGCGCTAAACGAAATTGGCCTAATGACGCATTTTCCAACTCCAGTGCCTCAAGAAAAATGCGAGGTAAAGGAAGGTGAGTATGTTGCTTTAACTCGTCAAAGGCTAGCTCAGGATCTGTGCGATAGAGTTGTAAAAATTCTCTAGTAACTGATCGCTGATCTCTAGTTACCGTGAACCAAAACCTGATCCTTTCTATGGTGAGAGCAAAGACTACGATAGAGAATATTAGGAGCGGAATCATAACGATACCGCCCGCTTGAAATAGTCGAATAACGACTCTAAGTACTTGAGCCATGGACTTGCTAGTTACCTTGACGTAAATCTAGTGCGGCTTTAGATTAAAATTTGCTCATGGGAAAACTACAAATTGAAAGCCAAAGCTGATAGTAACCTTATTGAGAATGCGTATCAAGTAGATTTACCAAAATTCATCAATTGACCCAGCCTCAAATTCGAGAACTCAACATCTTTATGGGTTTTACCGTTTAGTGAGAAATGGACATTTGCTCAATGACGGGATGAATGATATCTTATGTATCTTCCAAAAGTCGCATTTAGGAAGAGCACTGGAAATCTTACATGTACCTCGTTATTGGGTAACCCCTCAACCTAGCTTTGACTGTATAGATCATTCTTCAGCGATGGGGACAATCCTTAATCTAACGAAATGGAGCGTTTTTATGATAAAGGCATGGGCTTCTTATCCCTTGCTGGAATAATCAGAGTTGATAAACTCAATATGTTTCAGTCTCTCGCTCAACTTTTACAGTCTTTAAATGGTGTTCGAATAACCTTATACATGTTCTATTTATAAATGAGCAACCTGATTCATTAAATTGACAGAACTGTAATACTTTCGCAGATTAATACAGTTCATTCTGATGAGAGATTAGCATAGCTGGAGTTCATGGTTTATGAAATAGATATGAAAAATAATATTTGCCATTGATACATTGGGCTTATTAGTTGGTGCTAGACATTGGGCAATGCATTCCTTAAATGAATTTGATAAACTCATATCCCACTGAAGATGTTGATTAGCAGTAAAACATAAAAACTTCAAAACAATATATAACTTAGCTTTAGCTTTTGTAAATTTGCGACATAGCGTTTATAGATTTATAGAAATTACAGTGAATAATACTTCGAGCCTTCGGTATTGCTCCCTTGCATCAAAAGACTTTGGTGTCGATCCCATTGGGAGTGCTATTCAGGCTGATAGGTGGATTATGATTGAAGTGCCTCGTCCATGGTCAAAAAACCCATGGGAAAATGAGTCTACAGGACTGCTCAATCTTTTTCAGTCTTTGGAAAAACATCCTCACCTTTGGAGAAATACGAGAATTCTTGCAATTGCATCTGATAAAGAGTATTCCCAAATTGGTTGTCGCAACGTTATTTGCTTTAATCGACCGAGTCGGCCTTTTTCTCGATATGATACACTCCACTTTTCTGTGCCTTTAGATCGGTTGACTAAGTTTCTAGAACAAGTCACTTTTCACAAGCCATTAACAAGTTTTTCAGAGTTTTATCAGGTTCCCTGTCGCCACCTTTTTGTTTGCACCCATACTCACTATGATCTTGCCTGTGGGCGTTTTGGTACGCCAATTTATCAGGCACTAAGACAAAATTATTCCGATCAGCAATTACAAGTTTGGCAAGTGGCTCACTTTGGTGGACATCATTTAGCTCCAACTTTGATCGATTTTCCACAAGGTCAGTTTTGGGGTTTCTTAGAACCGAACGTTTTAGATATCCTCATCAATCGACAAGGAGATGTAAAACAACTTTATCCTTACTACCGTGGCTGGGGGGGAGTCTCTGCTTGGACACAAGTTTTAGAACGTGAAATTTGGATGAAACAAGGGTGGGAATGGTTGAAAATACCTAAACAAGAAGTCATCAAAACTCAAGACGGTGGCAAACTACGCCACCGACTTCTGCGGAAGCTATTACGTCATGTACCTACAATTCGGGCACAAGTACTTCTAAGCAAGCTGGAACAGAAATTATCATGGTCAGAAATTGAGATCCTGGCTGGTGATGACCAAAAGCGTCGACAGTCTTATCGAGCCCGAATTGCAGTTAATCATGAAATCATGACTCCCTTATGTTCACAAGCAATGGATCGTCAACAACCCGTAAAGCAATACCAAGTGTGTTGGTAAGACATGTCCCAGAAGCTCCACAAGCCGCATCAAAGTCCTCAAATAAATCATACAGTTAAAGCTTTAGGGGTAGTGAGTCTGTTGACTGATCTATCGACCAAGATGGTCTATCCCATTACCCCGATTTTTCTGACTCAAATCCTAGGAGCTCCAATATGGACTTTAGGGCTCATTGAAGGGATTGCTGAAAGTACAGCTAGCCTCTTAAAACTTTACTCTGGCTGGCTTTCGGATAGGGTTGGTCGGCGTAAGCCTTTTGCTTTGTTGGGGTATGGCCTTGGTGCATGCTCTCGGATTCTGATGGCAGTGTCAATGGTTTGGGGACATGTATTGGGGGCTCGCTTTATTGATCGGTTGGGGAAGGGATTACGAGCCGCGCCCAGAGATGTTTTGATTACAGAGAACTCTCCCCCACACAAGAGAGGATATGCCTTTGGTTTGCATCATAGTTTAGAAAAAGTGGGGGAGGTATTAGGACCATTACTAGGAGCAATTTTTCTATGGTTTTTCCCCGGTAACTACCGGGGAGTCTTTGCGATAGCCGTAATCCCAGCTTTTTTGGGGATTGCAGTGTTGTCAGTTGTGGTTCGAGAACGTCGGACGAAGCATCATAGCAATAGAGCACACCCTCAGTTGAAATGGCGTGGGCTATCTCATACCTATCGACATTTTTTGATGGTTATGGGCTTATTCAGTGTTGGTAATTCTTCAGATACGTTTTTATTGTTACGGGCTCAAGATTTAGGATTACCAAGTAGTCAAATCCTCCTACTATATGCTCTCTTGAACCTAGTAGAGGTACTCCTAGGGGTAGCTGCAGGTAGACTTTCTGATCGAGTTGGGCGTAAGGCTCTGCTAAGAGGAGGTTTTTTGATATTCGCGGTTGTGTATCTGGGGTTTGCGCTCACAACCTCAATTTGGGTAGTCTGGATATTATTTCTGCTCTATGGCTTATATTCCACCTTCACTAGAGGTGTACAAAAGGCGCTAGTATCAGACCTCGTTCATCCAGAGAGACGTGGGGCTGAAATTGGTGTTTTTCACACTGTAACAGGGGCAGCAGCCCTACCTGCTAGTCTAATAGCGGGTGCGCTTTATTCACAGATAGATAGTGGGGCTCCCTTTTACTTCAGTGCCTTAATTGCGGTAATAACAGTTTTACTCCTTGAACTAAATAAAGATATCGCTTAATAATGTTTTATCATGAAAATTATTTGCAATAGTCTCCATGGAATGGACTAACCTATGGGCTTTTCAAGATTCTCCACAGAGGGCCGTCAGCGAGAACTCCGTATCATTCGCCGGGTATTGGTAGTTGGCCTATTAGCGGCGTTAGGCACTCATATTTCATCTGCCCCTATTTTTGTGAAGTGGGCCGGAGACTTACTCAGTAATCTTGATATTGAAGAACCAGAAGAAACTATAGAACTCTTTGTTGTGGATCAAGAGGTCCCTGAGCCTGAGCCGGAAAAAATATCCCCACCACCACCTACAGAGGTTGCTACTGAAAAAGAGCAAGCTGCCTCTGCAGCAGAAGATTCGCCTCCACCTTTAAAGGTCAGTAAAACGTTTACCCCCACACTACCGACTTCAGACTCAATAGACACCATACCGACTGATTCTGCAATTGCATCAGAATCAGGTTCGGAGGATGGGAAAGGTGCTAAGGGAGGGGCCGATTTCATGGGCTTAGTACCGGGGGATGGAAATGTTAATGGTGAACCGGACCGTCCGGCAGGTTTACCGAATATTCGGTCAAGAAAATCTGAGAAACGTCAGCCCATCCATGAAGTTGCGCGTAACCGCCCTTATGGTAAACGAACTGTAGCCTGTTCTCCCTGTTCGCTGCCCGATTATCCCTTGTCAGAGCAACGGGAAAAAATTGAGGGGCAACCCGTTGTTGATATTACCTATGACAAGAATGGCAAGGTTGTAAGGGCAGTCATTAAAAAGTCGAGTGGGAATAAATCGTTTGATCGGGCTGCGCTCAAAGAAGCGCGAAAGAAGTGGCGGTTCAAAGATTCCCATCGATTGGGCGGGCAAGTTTCTGTTGAAGTAGCTTTTGTTATAAAAGGCTCACAAAAGTTTCAAGCTGCAAAATCAGCCGGTCGTCGTGAGGTCATTCAAGTTCCCATTCGCCAAACAGCTATTCCAGCAGCTCCTCCTTCTGTAGCAGCTTCTCCTTCTGTAGCTGCCGCTACTGCTTCTTTCTCTGGCTCACGATCAAAATCAACCACCTCTGCTTTTACAAGTCCCAGAAACAGCTCATTTACGGGACCTTCTTTGCCTTCAACTAGTCCTTCAACCCACAATTCAAGTGTGGCAAAACGCAAGGATATTCAGTGGAAACTCCCCACACCTGTTGGCAACATTGCGCCTCGCTCATCATCCACTCCATCGAAGGTTCACTCACAACCTACTCAGACGCCTCCGACGACAGCGGTCCCCAATCATTCCTCTCCAGCAGCGGGGACTCCTGCTCCACCCCCTACCTCTGTCGCCAAAACCAGCGTCACAAGACCACCTGTAGCTCCAAAGCATGTCCCTCCAGCCCCTTCAGCTGCTAAGGCTAGTACTAGCACTCCAATACCCAAGCAGACTCGTCTTCTCCCTCCCCAGCCCCAGGTTGCGCCTTCAATCCCAACAGCCCCTCCCCCAGCACCAATCTCAGCTCCGCGCCCTAGACCTGCAGATGCGATAGAGGTACCAGTCCGGCCTACTACTTCTACACAAACAGATCCAGTGCTACCAACGCCGCCCAACTGATTTCCTGGGTAAAGCAATTGAGGAAAATAGTTCAGTTCAAGTTTCCGAGCTTCTTCCACATAGAACCCGTTTCTGAAATTAAATAATTTAAGGTTAATTGAAAAATAGTTGCAATTAGCCTTACTATAATAAACGGCTCTTAAAAAGACTTGAGAAGTATGAAGAGTCGTCAGCATTCTGGATAGGAGATTATTGCGATTGGATCTTCATGGGGGTGTTCTGTAGCTTATTTCTTGACTACTAATTTTAGTTTTTTTAGGTTGAATGCGTTATCTCATCCGATTTATTTGCCTGTTGATGCCAGGCATGATACCCATCCTGCTTATCCCTCCTAGCATTGCTTTTCCCGAATCCCTTAGTCAGGATCCAAGTGTAGATTTTCCACTAGTCGATGAGGCCTTCAATCCTCTACCGCTATCTCAACTTCCACCTTCTCCAGATAACCAAACCCAAGCCCCCCCTGCTCAATCGACTGATGAGGCACCCGACTCTCCAACTCAATCGCCATCCCCAACGACTAACCCGCCAGATGATTCCAATGAAGGATCAGTTCCACTAGCCCAAATCACTAATATCTTGGTAAAACCCATTCAAGATGGTTTGCAAGTTGTTTTAGTTACTTCTAACTCGGCATCTCCGAAAGTTTTTCAGTTTCAAGAGCAAAATGCTTTATTTGTAGATGTTGTGGGTGCACAATTAGCACTTTCTGATAATACAAATTTAACGTTTGAGAACCCACTTCCTTCCATCAGTTCAATTTCTGTTCAACAAATTAGCGACCAAGAAATTCGTATTAAGGTCTTCAGCAATGTTGAAAAGCCCCTCAATGCCTACTTAGAGCGGGCAGCAGAAGCGTTAAAATTAGATGTCGTTCCACCAAGTGATTCTGCAAGTACCTCTGAATTAGAGTTTGGCAACAACTTACGTATTATTGTTTCGGCTGATCCACTACCTCGGTATCAAGTTCCTACTGCTAGTGCAGGCACACGTACTAATACTGATGTTCTTGATATTCCTCAGGGAATTCAAATTATTCCAAAGGCAGTTCTCAAAGACCAGGGGAACAAAGGGCTAGGGGAATCGTTAAGAAATACCAGTGGTGTTAATATTGGCCGCGCTGCTGGTTTAGCCCGCGCTACAACTCCCATTATTCGTGGATTTGAAACTGATAATCTACTCCGAAATGGCTTGAGAGATGATACCCTGCGCATTAGTTCAGGGGTCAATAACATTGAGCGAATAGAAGTATTGAAAGGACCATCATCCGTATTATTTGGTGCTGGAAATCTTGGTGGCACCATAAATCTTGTTACTGAAACACCACTGGAAGAACCACTTTATAATTTAGAGTTTAAAGCAGGTAATTATAAATTTTACGGTGGTTCTTTTGACTTTACTGGACCTTTGAATGAATCGAAATCCCTTGGGTATCGTCTTAACTTTGCCTACGAGAGTCGTCTTGGGATTACGAGCTTCGAAAACAGCGACTTTTTCTTTATCTCACCTTCATTGCAGCTGATTAATACGGACAGTACAAGTCTAATTGTTGACTTTGAATACTTAAGCAGTCGTACAAGAGGGGATAATTCTGGGCTTCCTGCTTTCTCTGCGATAGGGCCTGAGGGGAATACTCTAATTGAGGATATTGTTGATAGTGGGGTTCAGATATCAGAAGAAGATTTGCAAAGAGCAGGGACACTGGATATTAGTAAAAATCTTGGTGAGCCTGATATTAGCAGCTCTGAGACGAATGTAATTCGGGTTGGTTATCGCTTTGAACATAAATTTGATGAAAGCTGGAAAATCAGGAATGAGTTTCTAGGGTCATTTCAAGATACACCCCAATCGAGTTTCGTTGGTTCAATTAACTTTCTACAAGAAGCAGGCCAACCAAATTTTAATTTGTTGGAAAGAATCTATTTGGAAAATCCAAGCTATCGAGAAGCTTTTACATTAAATACAAATGTCGTAGGCGATTTTAAGATTGCAGGAATTGATCAGAAGTTATTATTTGGTGTGGAGTTATTTAGGGAGTTACAAGAAGATGTCATTAACCAAAGACTTTTCTTCCCATTTTTATCGCTAGAGAGCACCCCATTCAATTTGTTTAACCCAAACTATGATCCCTCTCGATTTTTCAATGATAGTGATATCAATTTGCGCCCTGGTACTGATACCAAAACCCAAACTAGTTCAATTGGATTTTATGCTCAGTCACAAATTAACTTCACAGATAATCTAATCGTATTGTTGGGTGGACGCCTTGATTATGTGAAACAATTTTTTGTGGATAGGGTTAATAGAGCTGATACTTCAGCCATTCAGACTGCTGATACTGCATTTAGTCCTCGCTTTGGTATTATTTACAAGCCAATAGAAGATCTCTCCTTATATGCAAGCTATACTCGATCGTTTAACCCAACGATTGGTCGGGGTGAAACAGGAGAAATATTTATCCCAGAGAAAGGTAAACAGATTGAGTTCGGTGTTAAAGCAAAATTATTGGATGATCGAATAACCACTAGTTTGGCATATTACCAGTTAAGACGCACCAATGTATTGACTCAGGATCCAAGTAATTTAGGCTTCCAAGTACAGGTTGGGGAACAGGCCAGTGATGGTGTGGAATTTGACATCGCTGGAGAGATTCTACCTGGCTGGAATATTATTGCTAATTATGCTTATACCAATGCTCGTATCAGTCAGGATAATGAGTTTCCTGATGGGCTGAGGTTACTAAATTCCCCCGAACATGCGGCGAGTATTTGGACCTCTTATGAAATCCAAAAGGGAGCTCTAGAGGGTCTAGGATTGGGATTTGGACTATATTTCCAAGGATCGCGTAATGGTGATCTGAGGAGACCTTTTGTTATTCCTAGCTATACTCGTGCAGATGCTTCAATTTTTTATCAGAGGGGAGGTTTTAGAGCACAAATTAATATTCAAAACCTTTTCAATACTCGTTATTTTGAAGC
>NZ_JANQOP010000299.1 GCF_028285745.1 Acaryochloris sp. IP29b_bin.137
ACCTGATAGGGAAGAAGTAGACCTCAAGCCATCAATCATTGATGGCTTATTTTGCCGTGGAAGTGTAACCCAAAATCCCCTGTTTTTAAACCATGCCGACTTCTGTTAACCCTCTTTAAACGGTAAGCTAACTCTATTGGATAGGAGGCTTGATGGCACTATGCGAGCTTTACTTGTTTATCCCCTCTTTCCGAAAAGTTTTTGGTCATTTGAGAAAGCCCTTGCTCTGGTAGACAAAAAGGCTTTATTACCCCCTCTGGGGCTAATTACAGTTGCAGCCATCTTGCCCCAAGAATGGGAATTCAGATTAATTGATCGCAATATTGAACAACTTACAGAACAAGATTGGGATTGGGCAGAAATTGTGATTCTGTCTGGCATGATCGTCCAAAAAACTGATTTGCTGGACCTAGTTGATGAAGCGAAGCGACGGGGAATCAAAGTTGCAGTGGGCGGCCCCTATGCAACTGCCTTACCTGAAGAAGTAACCGAAACCGATTACCTAGTTTTAGATGAAGGGGAAATCACCCTACCCATGTTTGTGGAGGCATTAGAGAGGGGAGAAGCTTCCGGTTTCTTCCGGGCTGAGGAAAAGCCTGATGTTACCACTACCCCTATCCCTCGGTTTGATTTACTCAAATTTTCTGCATACGACAATCTCTCTGTTCAGTTCTCGAGGGGCTGTCCATTCCAGTGTGAATTCTGTGACATTATCGTCTTGTATGGCCGCAAACCTCGCACTAAAACACCTAGCCAGCTCATCTGTGAGTTGGAGCGCCTTTACGATTTAGGATGGCGTGGCTCCGTGTTTCTCGTTGATGACAACTTCATCGGGAATAAGCGCAATGTCAAATTGCTTCTCAAGGAATTACAAGCTTGGATAACACAGCGGAATTACCCGTTCAGTTTTTCTACTGAAGCATCCGTTGATCTCGCTCAAGATACAGAGCTGATGGACCTGATGGTTGAGTGTAATTTTAAGAGTGTGTTTTTAGGGATAGAGACCCCTGATGAGGCCAGCTTAAAGGTAACGAAAAAATTTCAGAATACTCGTGACTCCCTCAGTGAAGCAATCGATGCTATTTCAAAGAGGGGACTGCGAATTATGGCAGGATTCATTATTGGATTTGATGGCGAACAACCTAACGCGGGCAACCGGATTATCGAGTTTATTGAGAGAACCAACATTCCCATTGCGATGTTTAGTATGCTTCAAGCACTGCCAAACACTGCACTTTGGCATCGTCTGGACAGCGAGCAGCGGTTAGTCAACCAAGATGGAAATATCAACCAAACCACATTGATGAACTTTGTTCCAACACGTCCTATTACTGATATTGCGAATGAATTTGTAGACGCCTTTTGGCAACTATACGAACCCGAACAATATCTAGCAAGGACTTTTCGCCATTTTATGTCTATGGAGGTTGCACCTAAACCCACACAGCGATTACGGATGAAGTCTCTAACTATTCAAAGGAACGATTTACGAGCATTACTAACCTTGAGTTGGCGACAGGGTGTTGTGCGAAAAACCCGTTGGCAATTCTGGCACAATTTAGGGCGGATTGTTTGGAAAAGTCCCCATCTTGCGACTCATTATTTGACAGTTTGTGCTTTTTTTGAACATTTTTATGAGTATCGCCAGGTTGTCCGTGACCAAATCCAAGGACAGCTGCAGCAATACTTGGCTATAGGTTCATCTCATCATCATGATCAAGATTACATAGATCCCATCATCACCCAATCTGCATGACGTTCCTCGTTCTTTCGGATTTTGTGGAGAGGCCTGAAAGTCAGTGCCTGTAACCATTCACTGAACCTGCAATCAGAAGATTCTGTAGCTAGTTGGCCCCAAACAATCGAAGCTGCGTTTTACTGCCATTTAATATATATGTACTAAAATATTCACTCAACTTTTAGGCTAGATTGACTTGAATTTCTCTTGGAACCTAGTCTGGGTATAATTCAAAGCGTTTCAGCCGCAAAATCTAGAGGTTTAGTGATCACCTTTTTCTTACTGTCCCACCAAGTAAGCGCTGTCCAGATTCTTCCACAGAACCATCCCCATTGACGTAGGTGTAGAGAGTAGCCGTTGATATTCCCAGCTTTTGCGCCACCTCTTTCGCGCAAGCCTTTGGATCGCCCATAGCAGTCATGGACAGCCCCAGCCCATGTGATTGTCCAGAGGTTGACCAATAGTTTTCCGGCTGACCGGCTCTCAAAGGCGTTTACGAATCTGGGGCAGATCCTCAAGACCCAGTACATCTTGCGCTATCTGACGGATGCCAATTTGATGCAGATGGTTCAGCTTCAGCTCAACAAAGGAGATTACCATAACAAGTTACCGCGACGGGTGTTCTTTGCAGATCAAGGGGAGTTCACGACGGGCGATTACGAGGAAATCATGAATAAGGCGAGCTGCCTGAGCCTGGTCTCCAATGCGATCCTTTACTGGAATACTCTCAAGATCAATGACATTGTTGAAAGCCTCAGAGCGCAAGGAGAGGTGATTACCAATGAGACCCTATCTCATATCTCTCTGCTGCTGTGGTACCCAATGGGACGTACTTTATTGATGATTTATAGCTGAAAAGGCTGTGGGGAAAGGGATTGAGGTGAAACCGTAACTTTTTGTTAAAATGCCCCCGCTGGTCCAAGTCGTTAGGTTGCAGGCTGAATCAATATCTAGACCATGGCCTTGCTTAGAGCCCATCTTTTCCAGTCCTCCATCTATTGAGCTGATGGAATTGAACACCGAAGGATTTACATCGGTAACGGAGATTTAAAGCTTGACATACTGAACTGAACAGTTTAGTTTTTAATTAGAACTAAACTGTTCAGTCAATTTTAACTAGAAATAAGAGGGCTTTACTATGACTTATGACATGCTAATTAACCTACCGGATGCAGAGCGAACAGCTTTAGGACATGTAGCACTTTCAGGGTTAATGACAGTAGCCCGTCTCAAAGGAAATCCCTCCAGCAAAACGATGGCTGCAATCATGGCCGTTCGAGATCACCGAATTCGC
>NZ_JANQOP010000320.1 GCF_028285745.1 Acaryochloris sp. IP29b_bin.137
GCGGGTGAAATTGTGATTCTCACGGGTCCTTCTGGATCAGGGAAGACAACATTACTCACATTACTGGGAGGCTTAAGGGCAGCCCAAAGCGGCAGTCTCAAGATCCTAGACCAGGAAATGCTGGGAGCCTCGAAACAGCAGCTCAGCCAACTCCGCTGTCATATTGGCTATATTTTTCAGGCCCATAATCTGATGAGCTTTCTAACGGCCCAGCAAAATGTGCGCATGTCCCTGGAACTACATGACGCTTTTTTGGAGCAAGACCTGGATGAGATCGCAGCCAACATCCTCAAAGCGGTCGGCTTAGGCGATCGCATCAACTACTACCCCGATGAACTTTCCGGGGGACAGCGTCAGCGTGTCGCCATTGCTCGGGCTTTAGCCAGTCATCCTAAAATTATCTTGGCAGACGAACCGACTGCTGCTCTGGATAAAAAATCGGGACGAGACGTAGTCGAGATTATGCAACGCCTCGCCCGGGAACAAGGCTGTACCATTCTCCTAGTGACCCATGACAACCGGATTTTGGACATTGCTGATCGGATCATTTATATGGAAGATGGACGGTTAGCTCCGATACCAAAGATGGATGCGATCGCAGCCTGAGCCATTAAGATAGCTCATCTCAATCAATAATCCCCCCTCACATCTCAAACCATGACATAAGGGGGGACTCAAAAGCTCAAACATTGCCTTAATCTCGACAACCAGGCCAATTCTCCTCATCATCAGGTGGCTGATCATACACGATAGGCGACAGTGCACATTCATCAGAATTGTCTATGATAGTCTCTTGAGCATCATCAGCCTGCTCAGAGGGTTGGAGGAATGAACGCATGGCATTAGCAGTGCTAGCGAAAACACTCACCAGGCTCACGGACAAAACCAGAATAATGATTTCTTTCATGCGCATAACCCTTTACCAACAAAGCTGAGGATATTTATCTAGACTTTGCACTACTAGTGATCAAATCATAGAAGATATCTTCTTTAATTTTCAATATTTTGCTGTCTAACCTTAAAGAAAGATTGCTTCGGATATATCTACACCAGTTCAGACGGTTGTCAAGATTGATGACTGTGTCTGGTCATGATTAGTTCCTATATCGCTAGGGTACCCATAGTTGTTTACCTGACTAACTGCGAATCTGAATCGGCATAATCAGATAGGTAATTTGACGACCAGAGACAGGTGCTAGCACAGCAGGGCTAGTTGCTGAATTTAGCTGCAGTTGAACCTCTTGACTTCCCATGGCTTTTAAGCCATCACTCAAGTATTTAACGTTAAAAGCAATGTCTAAGTCATCGCCAGAAATTTGGGCAGGTAACTGTTCCTTGCCCATCCCTAGTTCAGGAGCTTCAGCAGAGAGGGTGACCTGTTGTTCTTGGCTGTCAATTTGGAGCCGGATAATATTGTTTTTTCGAGCTGCTAACACCGCAATTCGTTCGACACTGTTGAGCAATAATTGACGCTCAACCGTCAATTGACGCTCAAACTGTTTGGGCACAAGCTGAGGATAAGCAGGATACTGGCCTTCCAACAACCGACAGCTGAGGCGTTCGGTACCTTGCTCGCCCGTTAGTTCAAAAATGGCCTGATTGGTATCAAATCGAAGGACGATATCAGCATTGACCCGTGCTAACATCCGTTCCAGCTCTCGTAGGGCTTTGGCGGGCATCGTCATGGTCATGGGTTCGGATATCACTAAGTCGGGAAAATTTGCGATCGCAAGCCGATGCCCATCGGTTGTGGCAAATTCAACCCCTTCTTCAGAGGTGTTTAAGTGCAAGCCAGTCAGAATTTGTTTACTTTCATCTGTGCTGGCTGCAAACAATGTGGCTTGCAGACCTTCCACAAAGATATCAGTAGGTAAATCCAGGGCAGGGACTTCATCCAAATTGGGTAGGCCTGGAAATTCCTCCGCTACTAACCCTTGCATTTGGTAACGACCGGAGTCGCAGGTCAAGGTCACCGCTGTTTCGTCTGTTTCAACCTCGATATCGCCATTGGGCAACCTGGAAACAATATCATTTAGAAATCGTGCTGGCAGCGTTAAGGAGCCTGTTTCCTCAACCTCTGCAGCAATCCAAACTTGAATACCAAGGCTTAAGTCAAATACCGTCAGTCCTAGCCGCTCTGCTTGAGCCGTAAGCAGTACATTCGCCAACACTGGGTGGGCAGGACTAGACGGGACAACCCGACTTAGGAGTGAGAGTTTCGAATTGAGATCATTCTGTTGACAGACCAATTTCATAACTCTTCAGGAGGATCCAACACTTTCTAAACTCTGGGAGCAACATCGTAACATCATTGCCCTATCTCACAAAGTCACTAGTTTTTTGCTGAAAAAAGAGGTCTATCTATATTCTCCCCTTTTTAAATTTAAATAATAGTAGTAATAGTAGGGGCTGTGGAAAATGTGGAAAAAGTGAACAACCTCAGTCATACCAATACTTTGAGCGTAGGATAGCCTGTGGAAAACTTGTGGAAAAGATCAGGGGGTTTTCCACAGGCTGTGAATAATTATTTTTTTCTCCACAGGACTCCCCAGTTTTCCACAAAGTTTTACCAGAGTTTTCCACAAAAAAATGGCAGTTTTCCACAAGCTATTTTCCAGATTTATAAATCTTGATGAAAGATTTAAGGTTGTATTTATATTTTCTGTAATCCTTTTAAGACAAGGTATATAGCAATTTATCAAGAATAGACCCCGATTCCTTGAAAGCTGAACGGTCATCCCAGAATATCCACAGTTCTAAGTGGATACTGGTAACTCCCAGTCATTGACTGGAATCGGCATTAGATTTTTTCTAGCTATCTGACCGATTGTCATCCAATTTGGAGGAAATCATGACTTGAGGTCAATCATGTCCTGTTGCCAATGGAGATTTACCTTTGCGCCTTGGCCTTGAATTTGGCAAGCTGTCCCCTGGGCCAGGCTGTTCAGCCTGGATTATTCACAAGAATTTCAATCACTGATTGCAGAGAAACTTCCAAAACTAGCCTGTATTGCAGGCAAGTGCTGGATTTAATCTATTGGAGAAGCGTTCGAGGAATTCCCAAACTCGTCATGAATGATGCAGGCTAGGAGTCTGCCGCTATCCGATAAAGTCTTTCTGGATTTGTTATCGGTGTCGCTCAACAGTTCAGGTTTTTTAAGCTCAGCTAGAGGTATAGGGCTACCTGACAGACAATCTTACTGATTCGCTAAGGGCAATGGTTCGCTAAGTGTTTTGCGCTCAGCATCGGTGCGAAGGTAATCAAAGCAAAGGCAATTAAGATAACGCACATCCAGAAAATGGCTGTAATCAAAGTAGGAGCAGAGTCTGATCTATATCTGTCTGATATACATAGGGCTGAAACTCTGGATTAATTCATGGATCCAAATAAGCTAAAGAATATTTTTAGTTCAGATTAAAATTAACAATTTAATAACAGATACTCCTGAAATTAAATTCTAGCAATGGATTGACGATATTTGAATTGTAAATATGATCTGAGCAGTCACCATTAAAATATTTTCATTTTCATAATTTATGACAATAAGAATGATTTATCTGGTATATTTTTTAAAAATTAAAAAATTGTCTATCTAATTTTAAAGAAAATAACTGAATCAAATAACTCTATTAATGAGGTCTATGTGCTTCCTCAAAATAATTCACACGACTCAATTCTAAACTTCTCAGAATCTATGACAGCTATCTAATGCTATTAATTGACACTTTGTGCTTTGCATATAGTGCTGTTTTATTTTTGCTAGAAGCAGTGCGAAAGCGCTGTAAAAACCAACAGTTTAGTTACACAATAATCTTAGTTCCAGACTTCCTTCCGAGGATTGGAAACAGCTCTAAGGTATATCTACAGCGACAGCTGGCTTTGGAGCAATTAAGAGATAAGTGATCTATAGAGTCGTGATTTATGAACACCTTATATCTGGGCCAGAAATTTGAAATTTCTGTGTGTACTTAATTAATTTTTTTGTAAAAAATGATATAAAAAAACTAAAACTCTAAGCTAAAAGATATTTAAGAATAAGAATTTTTTAAATAGTTCTTGTCTTTTATGATTCTTATTTTAGATGATTTCTACTTCTACGGTTTCAATGGTGCTCAAGAAGTTTAGATGAATTTGAGATTGCCATGTAACTTTTTCTGGATAGATAAACAGTTTTCTGATTTTATTGAATTCTGATTTTTTCTTGATTTTTTGTTTTCGGTTGCTTAGTTTATTTAGCTTTTTTTAATCTTATTAAGAGTAAAGGATGTCATTCATATGAGACTACTTTTCCGCCGTTGGGCTGCCTTGGCTTTTGCTAGCTTGTTGAGTTGGATAGGTTGGCTACAACCGGTTTATGCACTGGATATTAACGGACTTTTTAACTCTCCGATTACCCTGGTTTCGACTTACCGGAATCCTGTAGATGCCAAGCTAGAAACGGACTATGGTAAAAAGATTGATTTGAATAATACGAATGTTATTGCTTTTAGCCAATTTAAAGGTCTTTACCCAACAATTGCGGGTAAAGTGGTTCAAAATGCACCCTACAGTAGTGTCGAAGAAGTATTAAATATTGGTGGTTTAACTGAATTTCAAAAGAAAATGCTACAACAGCACCTCGGCGACTTTACGGTTACGGACCCAGATCCAGCTTTAGTCGGTGGTCAAGATCGCTACAACACAGGAGCCTATTATCCTGTCCGTCGTTCGTAAATGTATTTTACATGGATGGAATAGAGATGTATTCCATCCATGTGTTTATAAGCGTTAATACATTATCTATAATCAACCACTTACATTATGAGTACTCAACAATCGAACTTCTCCATTATTGATAGGGATGACAACAGTTACTCCTCAGTTTTTACAGTGATTAGTATCTTAGTTTTCTGGATTGTTTTAGCATCAATATTGTTCACCATACTTGTTTATTCAGCCTCAAATTGCTCTTGCGCAACTTTTGATCTATTACGGCTCGCATGTCGTCCTTGCGCATAAGCGGAGGGTAATAACCGAAGAATTTACGCAGCCACAAGCATTGCTTCAATCATGCTTGACCCTGGATATGATCGATACCTAGGACTGTCAGCTGGTTGAAGAGTGCTTGTTTATTTTGCACACCATAATTTTAGCTTGCACGCTCTTGTCAGACGGAGGCCGTAGGAACTGTCTTAGATTGTTCAGCTGTGACTATGATTAAGCCTTTCGACTCATCTATGTATTGGCAATAGCTCTATTGTTTCCTTTGTGAATCAAGTGTTGGAAAAATCGACAGTATTCATAGCTTAGTTGGACTTCATGGATCTCTGTCAAAGGCTATGGTTTTTAACTGAGGGAGGCCGAAATTTGCCTCCCTCACAAGTAATAATTGGCTCAAAACAGATTATTAATAGACAAAAAAAATAACCCCCGAGGGGTTATTGGTGTAAGGAGTGGTACAAGACGCATATTGCGCTTATCTAAGTTACCCCTATTAAAACCGAAAGGGGTGAAGATAGTGTGAAGCTCTGATACCCTGTTGCTTTCTGGCAACAGGTATAGGCAATGCATCCAAATGCTATGTCGATCGAAGTTGCTCACGAATCCTATGACTGATCCCATCTACACTGAGACTTAACACCACAAAACAACTTAAGGTCCATAGCATTCCGGAACTATCGAAGCTGCTTAATTGCTCACTTAATAAACGCCCCAATCCGCCAGCTCCCACTAAGCCAACAATCACCGTCTCTCTCATACTTACTTCCCATCGATAGAAGGAATAAGCTGTAAAACTAGGAAGTGTCATGGGCAAAACGCCATAGAGAAAGATGGTGAGACGAGAAGCCCCTTGTGCTTGCAGCGCGATAAGAGGATGTGGAGCTAGATTCTCGTTTACCTCTGCCATCAGTCGTCCCAAGATACCTAAATTGTGGATGCCAAGGGCGATCGCACCCGGCAATACCCCTGGAAACACAATAAATAAGATAATCAATGCCCAAATGGGGGCAGGAATGGAACGACAGAGCAACAGCACTGTTCGGAGTACGATGGCAAACGCCCGAGCGCAGACCTGGCGGAGCGTGTTCTGACCGAATAGACCTCCGGGAAGAAAAGAATAAGATGCCGTCCCCCAAGAAAAGAGGATTCCTCCACAGCCCGCAGCTATGATGGCCAGTAGAGACATGCTCAGGGTTTCTAGAGAGACCCCAACATACTCAAAGAAGGAAGGGGGCGTGATCCTTAGGCCTTGGACGAGCTGTTGAATGTTGTACCAGGTGTTGGAGCTAATTAGCTTGGTTAGATCCGGTGAAATGTAGGTATAACTCCAAACCAGACTGCCGATGAGAATCCCCATCACCATGCCAAAGGTAGGAAGATTTGACTGAAGTGCTGGGAGGGCTTGGTCGCCAAGGAGCGATCGCGAAAAATAGATCTGTTTATTCTGAGTTGTATTTTTTAGGTGTAAGTTAATCCGGTTGGGGCAGTCTAGGTGCTGGCGAACTTTAGCACTCATCCAATCCACTAACCCGTTTAGCGCAATTAAGGCATAAATAAAGGTCCAGACCTGATGATAGCGAAGCGATTGTAAGCTCAAGAAAATCTCATGCCCCAATCCTCCGACGCCAATAATTCCCAGTGTGGTTGCTGATCGGAGGGAACATTCAAACCGATAAAAGCTATAAGATAGTAAATTCTTACTGGCGGCAGGCAGCAATCCGTAGAGCAAAGAATGGATGCCCTGTCCTCCACTGTGGAGTATCCCTTGCAAAGGTTGGCGAGGCGCATCATCGAGGATATCGCTAAAAACCTTGGCAACAATGGCACTGTAAGGGATGGTAATGGCTGCGATCGCAGTTAACGGATCCAATCCCCAGAGATTGATCAGGAGTAATCCCCACAACATTTCATGAATGGCTCTAGGAATGACCAATGCTATTCTCAGTGTCTGCCCTATCCAGGCATGAACGCCTAACGCTTGACGACCGACGTCTGACAGGAAAACACTGCTGATAAATCCAACTATTAAACTCAAACCTGTCCCACCAATGGCATAGGCCAGGGTGGTCAGCACTGCATGTCCGGTGGTTTTGAACAGTGCGGAATTAAGTGCAGGATGAAGACTAGCCTGCCAAAACTCTAAAAACTGAGGCCATCCACTGGTATTCCAAAGATGATTGGTAGTCCCCCAACCCACGCCCACGCCCACAACAGTAAGGACCGCCAAACCGAACAGAGGTGACTTTTGGTTGAGGATAAACTTTGACGTCATACCATCCTAGGGCTTACCGATCAAGGCTAAACCTTACCAAACGGTCTAGGTTTGGAGCAAGACAGTGAAAGGGGGCTAATGGAATGGAGTAAAGACTGTAATACGATAAGGGTTTTAGCTATATCGTCAAAAAAGAAGCCCTGATGCTGAGTAAAATCCGTTTTCAGGTCAGCAGTAGGGCCGTAGACGCAGTTAGGAGGTATCTTGCCTTACAAGTTAGCGACACTATTCA
>NZ_JANQOP010000349.1 GCF_028285745.1 Acaryochloris sp. IP29b_bin.137
GCTCAACTTTAGGATCTGAGTGGCGTTGTTTTTTCAAAGCGGTCTCCTTCAATCTGGATGTACTTTAAACCGCTTACACAAAATAATTTACAGTCTCTGTAACTACACAACTTTAGCGTACAAAACTTGATCAATAAACTTTCCCTCCTTATAAACACCTTTACGGAAATATCCCTCCCTCTCAAAACCACTTTTCTCCAAGGCTCGGATCGAGCCAATATTTGTACTAAAAACTTTGGCATAAATTCTTACTAAACCTAGCTGTGTGAATGCATATTCACTGATTGCTCCAATTGCTGCTGTTGCTAATCCTTTTCCCCAGAACTGTTTCCCTACCCAATAGCTCAGAACACCTGAATATCGTCGAATATCATCCTGAATCTGCAAGGTTAGCGAACCAATCACCTCAGATTCACTAGCAAGTGCTAGATAAATTCCATCACGACTACTTCTTGCTTTATTTATAAATAGTTCAGCATCTTTAGAGGTAAAAGGGTAAGGGAATTCATCACGCATATTGAGCCAAATGTCACGGTTATTTGCATATTGAGTGAGCGAATGCATATCCTGTAATTCCCATGTCCGTAATTGGAATCCTGATACTTGAAGCGGTATAAACAAGGTCAACGTGGCAAGGATTAGTTAGCTAATAGACGGTTGAGTTTGAACAGGCTATCGAACTATACGGTCAACGAGGTAATGGAGTGAATTGAAGAAATAGTGCAAGCAGGGTTGGTGCGGGAGCGGTGGCGGTGTGTTGGGAGTGATAAATAAGGCATGATTCAAATTCTAGGATGCCAGGGTAACACCTTTACACAATTAAAAAAGCTCTAAAAGCCTTGCATGTTAGTAGCAATAAGCTATTTGACTATATAAAAAGTGCAACCTTAGTTTGAATCACGTTATTCCTTGACCATAAATGATGCTGTGGCTTTGGCTAGATCAGAATTCTCGAACGCATAATATCCTTCTGCATCCCTGCTAAGCGGTCCAGAGGGCGATCGCTACCCAATGGCGTGAACACTAACTTTATGGAGCGTCATTTATCTGGGCATCATCACTTTATACTACTGAGCTAATCAACATCTTTCAGGAAAGTTGGTCCTTCATAGATGCTCAAAAATTGGGGAGAGGAGAACAATGATGCAGTTAAGACGATGGTCCATACTTGGGACAACCAGTTTATTGTTGATGATGGGGTGCTCGCAAGGACAAACTCAGCTTGACAGTTCGGGAGACCCTGAGATGGATCAGACGGCAGCTTTTTCCCATTCCATTATTGAGAAATTAGAGAATCGTCCTCAACTCAAAACCCCCTCCAAGATAGTGACCTATATGACTTCAACGGCGGGTACAGCAGAGCTGACCCCTCCCAGTGAAGAGTATGAGCCTGATGCTGCCTCTCAATATAAAGGCCTGAGACCTGCCCAAACAGTCTGGATTCAGTCCACCCAAACACCACGGAATGAATTGTTTCAGAAGCATCTAGTTTTATCTGCAGATGACCAGAACGGCTTAATCATCGCGAACGCCTATCGCCAAAATGAGAGTCAGCCATTTTATACGTGGGAATGGTCCATCGAAGACTAACCCATGCTAGTGCAGCGAAGCCTTAAGAACAGAGGCCTTTGATGATGGACGATTCAACCCTGCACACTTATGCCATGAACCTCTTACTAATATTGACGGGGTTTTTCATTTATCGGGCTTGGCAGGTGGCAGGTGTAGTTAGTCAGGGTCAGCCACAGGTAAAAGATTGGCGTTTTCATCTGCGTTGGATCAGTATCGTGATGCTCTTGTGTCTGCTCAATAATGCAATGGTCTATAGCAAGGGTGCGTTGATCGCCTGGAATATCCAAGAGACACGCAGCCTTTGGAGTTTTTTGAGAAGTCAATTTAGCGTCATCACGGGAACGTCCTCTTTGATGGGATTAGTCATCATGAGTCTCTCGGAGCCCTCCATCCTCAAAGAATCAACTCCCCAACGGGGAATGTATCGAGCCATGATGGTTATTGTTGAAAAACTATTGCCACGGTTCTGGTGGGCTGTATTGGGCTTAGGAATCGTATTTGGGTTTGCAGATCCTGGTGCCACCTTGTTCCTGGCAGTAGAATTACTCTTGTTCTGGTTGATGGGTCAGGGATTAATGCGTTGGGGCAATCTATCTCAGCGGACGAAATAGATTGATAGAGGAGACATTTGCTTTGCTTTGGAAGCTTAACAGATCCCTAGCCTATGCTTGATAATTATCTGTTTTCTGGCAAATCCCAGTAATTTTTTGACTAAATGAACTTAGGCTAGGGATCTGTTAAGCTTCCAGTGCGGGAGATGGCACCACAGCATTGAGAGGAGTGGTTTCCGGGAGTAGCCTTCAGCCAACTTGAACATCCAGTTGACAATCCACATGACTGAGGGTTTAGGGGTGATTCGATTACTAGACCTCTTGCATAATTAATCAAAAGGTATGGAAGGGAACCAAATATACAGGCAAAATCATGCTCATAAAATGAGTTAGTAGCATATCGTGAACTGAATATTGCTAGAGGTCTACTTTGAGATATTGTCAATTTTCACGTAAGTTTTCGTGAACATAAGATATGGGTCGAATCTTTTATTTTGCTGGCGATCTGGTTTAGGTAAAACCAGATCGCGAAACTGTCCAACCGCTTGCTCAATCTGGGGTTTAGGGTAAAAATCTGGCTTACATGATAAGGAAATACTACTTATTCTGAGTTGAGTGAGGTCTTTGTAACACCTTCAAAACTTATACTGGGTAATGCAACGCGGAAAAATTTACAGGTGGAATTTTTCTACAGACCTAAATACTTCATCACAGCCCAGCCTTTAATAGCACCCCCAACTGCAGCAAAGAGGATAAAGAAAACGGGGATACTGCCACTAAAAAAAATACCAATAAAACCCATGATCCAGGATATAAAACTGGCTACAAACCACATGAAGGGTAGGCGATTGGTCTGTGATGCCACGCTATGATGACCTCTAAGGAGCAAAAATTGAGCGTAGCCTAAGACCCATCCTCCCAAGATAGCTACAATGGGTAGGCTAAGGAGTAGAATAAGCCCCCCTTGTCCACTCATATTGACGCCAGTGCTCAGCAAAGTTAGGTCATGAACTAGCATAATGAGAAAGCCAGTTGCACTGGTGTTGCGAAGCCACTTGTATGCCAAGGTCTTATATTGAAACTTAAGGAGCAATGCCCCTTGAAGACTTCCTAGCAACCCCCAGTAAATGACGTAAATCGTGATCATTAACAGCGATGCATCGAGAGTGCCTGGGTTCCAATGAATCCCCAAAAGATAATACAGGCCGACTGTTAGAAGTAGACAGCCAGGACTGATCAAGCTCCAGAGAGCGAGAAACCTGTTTCTTTTAGCTTGGTTGGGCTCTTGGATCATGCTGTTAGTCAAGTCCTCTCTACCCGACTCGTCACTTTTGGTGGTACTACCAAAATACCTCTCTCTGTTTGAGCCTAGAAAAAAAATGTAAGCGTTTATTAGGTCTGGGATAGATGTAAATTGTTTTAGCCATTTGATATTGATTTATTAATTTCAAGAAGTTCGATTATTCGTATAAAAGCTGTAATGTACAGATATCTAGTCTTTCTAGCGATTGGCTATGGCGGTATTAAAAAGCAAAAAGATAATACTTATTAAGTTGCCTTAACCCAGACCTTATGAACGCTAACTCGGTGAATTTCCATTAATACTGAGTCTTTATGTCGTGATGCTAATGTTAGAAAAGGCTTGGATTTGAGAGGTAGACAAGCTGCCACTTTATTATCGTGATAGGGGGAAGTTTCGGTCTTCTTAAACTTAGCTAGTTAGATGAATCCCAACATTTCCATCTTCACCGCTTTGTTGATTTCGTTGCTTCCTGCTTGTAGTCTGATCGGTTCAAGCTATGGGGGGCATCTGTCGCGGTCAGACGAGGCGCGTATTAATATCTCTGCCGAACCAATGGCAAGCTTTGACGCCGAGTCCCGATCCATCCTGTTTCGGTATCTAGCTGGTAACTCCAGATG
>NZ_JANQOP010000007.1 GCF_028285745.1 Acaryochloris sp. IP29b_bin.137
GCGATTGCTCAACCGGAGTCGGATCTCAACGGTGGCGAGTGGTGATGCTGATGGCGGCAATATTTCATTAACCACTGGACAGCTGACGATACAGGATGGAAGTCAGATTTTGGCCTCAACCAGGCCTGAGTCGGAGGGGAATGGAGGGAATATCTTGGTTGAGGCCAATCGAAGTATTTTTATCACTGGCTCATCACCAGTCCCGAGTGGGATCTTTGCTAACGCTTTGGGAGATGGGGATGCAGGCAATGTGGAGATTTTCTCCCCGACGATAACGATGAGAGATGGTGCTCAAATTTCTGTGAGCAGTACGAATGATGGCTCGGCAGGACGCTTATTCATTGAATCCAACAACATAGTCTTGGATAATGCGGCCTTGCTGGCTGAGTCTGTGGAAGGGAATCAGGCGAACATTGAGCTATCCGTGCGGAATTCGTTACGACTGCTCAACCGAAGTCGGATCTCGACCGTGGCGAGAGATGAGGCAGATGGTGGCAATATCTTTATTGGCGGAACTGAGACACAACTCCTACGGTTCTTGATCTTCCAAGGCGGCTCGGTTATTTCTGCAGAAAATTCTGGCGGATTGGGTAATGGTGGCAATATTGAGATTGCGGCTCAGTTTATTATCGCTTTCCCCGGTGAGCTCAATCGCATTATTGCCAATGCCTTTGAGGGGGACGGTGGCGATATTGATATCTTCACAAATGCGATCTTTGGCCCACAATTCCTCAACATCACCGCTTCCTCCCAATTAGGAGTGAATGGCGAGATTACCATAGATACCTTAGCAACAGATCCTGCCAGTGCCCTCACCCAGCTACCAGAGGATATCTTAGATAAAAGTACTCAAATCGCAGATGCTTGTGCTGTTCCTCGCACAGGGCAATCTCAGTTTGTGGTAACGGGCCGAGGGGGGTTACCCCTGATGCCCTCAAGTCGACCTTCAGGCAGTTATCTCTTATCGGACTTAGGGACTCAAGCTCCGCCAGATGTTAGCCCTGTTTTGCAAGAAGCGAAGCGGCTAGTGGTTACAGCGAGGGGGGACTACTATTTGCAGGGGAATGCCTCTCGTTCCCTTGCCAAATTGCTAGAAGACGCTCGCCAGGCTTACCAGCAGGCCAATTATTCTGAAGCCGTTGCTAACTGGATTCAATCCGCCAACTACCTTTCTAAGTCTAAGCATCCTGGGGCTTATGCTTCCGTTCAGAGTCATTTAGCATTGGCATACCATCACCTTGGTGATTGGGAAAAAGCTCGGGAGGCGCTGGCTGCTAGCCAAGCAGCACTGACTTCCGACCTGATTGCTCAGCAGCCAGCCCTTTATGCCTTGGTGTTGAACACCAGGGCTAGTTTGTTCTTTGCGCGTGGAAATGCCCGTGCTGCTCTCGAAGATTGGCAGCAAGCGGCAGATGCTTATCAACAGGCTAAGGATAATCTAGGGAGTTTGCAGGTTCAGTTAAACCAAATCCAAGTCCTTCAGGATTTGGGCTATCTTCGCCAAGCTCAACAACATCTTGGGGAACTGATGCAGCCCCTAGAGCAGCAGCCGGCTCCTTCAATCAAGGCGATGGTCCAGTTGAATCTGGGGAAAGTGTCCCGGGCTGAAGGCAACCTGTTGCGATCGCAACGCCAACTCGAAGCCGCTCTCAATACGGCCCAATCCCTGAACCAGCCAGCGCTGGCCAGTACGATTCTGCTGAATTTGGGACATACGGTTCGGGGCCAGGGGAATGTCCAAAAGGCGTTGGATTACTATCGGCAGGTCCGCATGATTGCACCTACCCCCCTTTTGCAATTTCAGGTGCAAGTGAGCCGATTTGAACTTTTAGCGGCTCAAAAAGATCCTGCGGCATCAAAGATATTTCAAGAGCTGCAAGTTCAAATACAGCAGCTTCCCAGCAGCCGAGAGGGAATTTATGCACAACTCCATCTGATTGAAACCGTTTTAGATTCGGAGCAGGGGGAATTCCAAACGTTATTGAATCTGCTGACACAAGTTCAGGCTCAAGCGCAAGAACTGGACGATCCCAATGCCCAATCCTATATTCTGGGATACCAGGGGCGAATTTATGGTCAAGCCCAACATTGGTCTCAAGCGGTGTCTTTGACAGAACAGGCGCTGCAGCAAGTACAAAGACAGCAGGCTCCAGAAGTGCTGTATCAACTCGCATGGCAACTGGGCCGCTATCGTCATCAACTGGGCAATCGCCAAGGGGCGATTTCGGCCTATCTCGATGCTGTTGCTGCGCTGCGTTCCTTGCGAGGCGACCTCAGCACCGCCAATGACGACGTTCGCTTTACCTTTAGGGATGGGGTTGAACCCGTTTACCGGGAGTTGGTCGCCCTGTTGCTGGAAGGAAATGCAAACCCGGCAGATACATCAAGCAACCTGAAACAGGCTCGCAAACTCATCGAAGATTTGCAGCTCAATGAAATTCAAGACTACTTTCAGGATGCATGTGTACAAGCTCAACCGATAGCAGCCGATCAAGTGGATCCGAAAGCAGCGGTCGTTTATCCCATTGTCTTAGGGGATCGGGTAGATGTCATTGTCAGTATTGGCAACCAACCTTTGCGCCACTACAGCACGCCAATTGAACCTGGGCAGGTGGATGATACCGTCAAACAATTGTTGCGATCGCTCACCACACCCTTGGGCTCTATGAGCAGAAACAATCTGACCAAACTCAAGCAAATTTACGATTGGGTCCTGGGGCCAGCAGCAGCCGATTTAGCTCAACAGGATGTAGAGACATTGGTCTTTGTTGCCGATGGAGCTTTGCGCACCTTACCCCTAACCACACTCTATGATGGCGAGCAATACTTAATTGAAAAATATAATGTCGCGCTTTCCCCAGGCTTAGACCTATTAGCACCCCGTCCGTCAGCAAGGGACCAAGTGAAATTATTAGTGGGGGGGGTAAGTGAGGCCCGATCTGGATTCCCCGCTTTACCCTACGTAGCCAAAGAAGTAGAGCAGATTACCGCCCAGATCCAGGACCATAATGTGTTGTTTAACCAGGATTTGACGAAACAAAATTTGAATGATTACCTGACAGAGGTGTCTTCTGAAGTGGTTCATTTAGCCACTCATGCAGAGTTTGGGGCTAGTCCAGAAGATACCTTTATCCTGACTTGGGAAGGGAAACTGTCGATCCAGGCGATGGCATCCTTACTGCGCAGCCGGAGTCGGACATCTAAAGTACCCATTGACTTACTGGTTTTAAGTGCCTGCGAAACAGCAACTGGCAATAGCCGTGCTGTCCTGGGCATTGCCGGTATGGCGATCCGCTCAGGCGTCCGCAGTACCTTAGCTGGATTATGGTCTTTGGACGATCAGGCTGCAGCGGCATTTATGGGTCATTTTTATCAGGCGTTGGCTCAACCCAATACAACCAAAGCGGCTGCGTTCCGTCAGGCGCAGTTAGCGTTAATGAAGGACCCAAAATTTAGAGCCCCCTATTTTTGGAGTCCCTTTGTATTGGTTGGCAATTGGCTATGATCTTAAGCTTGGCAAAGCATCGATTTTGAGTTTGGATCGTGCAGAGCTGAATAAAGACCTGAATTTATCTGAATAAATCGGGATTTTATCGGCTGATTGATTTGGCGATAGTAAGGACAACAACGAAGCGACCACTCACAAGTACAGCTTCTCAGAACTCAATCCTTTCATCCAATCAACACAGGAAAACCATTATGACAACGACTACTCCCGAAACAACCCCATTCGTTCTAGAGCAAATCCAAGAAGCACCTGAAGTAGAACTTGTGATTCCTGTTGAGAATGCAGCAGTTCCTGAGCCCACTGAAGTTACCACTGCATACCCGGCAAGTGCTACTGCGGATTTACCAGAGGATCAAGACCCTCCACTTGGACAACAGGAAGATATTCAAAATGCCCAAGCATCGCCTGAAGTTATGCAGCAGCGACTCCAAGTCTTAGGTGGTATCACCTGGTTGATGTTGCAATCTCCACAGCATTGGCATTGCACCATTGAAGAATTAGAAGCGAGAATTCTACCCAGTCTCACCCTCGGCCAATTTCGCTATTACGAAGTTAGCGGTCAACCCCTCGGATTTGTGAGTTGGGCTTACTTATCCGCAGAAGCGGAAGAGAAGTATCAAACAGGGGGGTATCAGCTGCTACCTCAAGAGTGGCGAAGTGGTGAACAGTTGTGGTGCATCGATTTTATTTCGCCCTTTGACTATGACCAAAGCATATTGGACGATTTGAGCCAAAGTATCTTTCCCCAGGGCACAACCGCCAAGATGATTCGCACCCAAGCAGATGGTTCCCGTTCAATCGTTGAATACCAACTGGGAGCAAGGGAATCCTGATCAGCCTTAATCCTCAGTGATAGAGGGTAACCCAGTCTCCCTCTATCGTGATGATTCCTCCTTTCTGAAATTGAAGATGACCTCACCACCCGTGGAATGGTTTGACTTGCACTTTAGAACCATTCTGCGGGGTTTTTTGATCGGCAGAGATCAGAGAAAAACCTGAACTTACCAGAATAAATCGGGATTTTATCTACTCGATAATTTGGTGATATTAGATGCATCGACGAAGAGACCACTCTACCAGTCAGGTTTCTCGTTGAGTCTTTCCACACCACCAGAGGTAATAGCATGATGACTCAAGATATGCCTGAAACACTAGATGCTGCCATTCCCCCACTAAATCAAGCTCAAGCGTCCGAAGTGGGCACAGCCAGCACCTTATCTGAGGAGATGCCTCAAATCCCCCCAGAGGAAGTACAGCAACGACTGCAATTACTCGGATCCATCACTTGGCTAATGATGCAGTCTCCTCTCCATCGGTCCTATACGCTTGAGGAACTGGAATCCCGCATCTTACCTAGCTTGATGCATGATCAATTCCGCTACTACCAAATTGACGGGCAACCGGTCGGCTTCCTGAATTGGGCTTGGCTCTCTGAGGATATTGAAGATCAGTATCAAACGGGAGCGTATCAACTACTCTTCCCTGAGTGGAAAAGTGGTGATCGGCTTTGGTACCCCGAATTTATTGCCCCCTTTGGTCATGCCCGCTCAATGGTCAAGGACATTCGTAAAAATATTTTTACCAAAGGTACCCCCGCAAAAGCTCTACGGGTAGATACTGAAGGCAATCTGCGTTCCATTGCTAAGTACACCCTCTAGTCATCCTCACAAGATTCTGTTTATTCAAATTGATGTCTTCCAGTCGGGGCCTTTGTCATGCAGAGGCCCTTTTTTAATGCCAATTTTCTCTCTTCGGTCTCTTGAGTGGAGGTCCTGAACATTTACCTGAATTTAGCTGAACAATTCGGGATTTTTTCTACCTAACGATCTGGCGATAGTGCAGATAGTCAATCGGTTAGTCAAAAAACACAAGGAGAAAACCCATGGGACGCGTTGTTAAGAAAATCGTCAGAGAAGTCAAAAAGATTGCACCTTCTCCCACCAAGCATGGGGGTTCGGGCAATGACACCCTGATCGGGTATATGCCCGTCAACTATTTGTATGGTCATGGCGGCAACGACACATTAAAGGCCTACGGCTGGAAGAACACAGTTGATGGCGGCAGCGGCAATGACCACGTCGAAGCATGGGGCGGTCGCAATACCCTCCGAGGTGGCTCTGGTCATGACCGCATCTACAGCTACGGTGGATCAAATAATGCTCGTGGTGGTAGCGGTAATGATCAGATTCGGGTTTATGGCTGGAGCAACACTGTCCATGGTGATTCAGGCAATGACTACATCTTTGCTGCCGGTGCAAAAAACTGGCTCCACGGTGGTTCCGGCAATGACCACATTCATTCTGCTGCTTGGGGAAACACTATCTACGGCGGTTGGGGGCATGACTATATACATGCCGCTGCTGCCTCAAACACCATTCGGGCTGAGTGGGGCAACGACACCGTAAGAGCTTATGGTGGCCGCAACTGGGTCCATGGTGGCGATGGTCATGACAACATCAAGGTCTGGGGTTTAGGCAACACTGTTTATGGCGGCGGTCACAACGACTATATTGAGACGGTTGCTGCCGGAAACAGGGTCTACGGAGAATGGGGCCACGACCATATCAAAGCCTTTGGTGGTTCCAACTTTGTCGATGGTGGTTCTGGCAATGACCGCATCGAGGTATTTGGTTTAGGTAACACCGTTTATGGTGGTTCTGGAAATGACCATATCACAACCGTTGCAGCCTCCAACACCATCCATGCGGGCTCCGGCAATGACTTAGTCGTTGCGGTAGGGGGTAAGAACACCGTTCATGGCAACGAAGGCCATAACACACTTATTGCAGCCGGTGGATACAACCGCTTGACAGCTGGTTGGGGTAACGACACCCTGATTGCTGTAGGTGGCTACAACAACATGAACGCTGGCCACGGCCAAAACACCTTAGTAGGGGTGGGTGGCTACAACAACATGAACGCTGGCTATGGCAACGACTTTATCTTCGGATTTGGCGGGGCTAACAAAATCAACGCTGGTCATGGTCGCAACACCGTCATCGGCCTAGGCGGAGCGAACGTCATCAATTCTGGTGCTGGCAATGACACCATCATCGGTGTCGGAGGGGCCAACGTTGTCAATGCTGGTGATGGCAACAACGTCGTCATCGGTTTCGGCGGACTCAACAAACTCCATAGCGGCAATGGTCGTGACATTATGGTCGGCGTTGCAGCTGGGAACTGGCTCACATCCGCTGGTGGAAACGACATCATGATCGGTCTCGGTGCGGCCAACTACTTAAATGGTGGAGCGGGTAACGATATCCTCGTCAGTGCAGCAGCACTCAACGTCCAAGTCGGTGGCGAAGGCCAAGATGTAATGGTTGCCTTGGGTAAGGCAAATGCCATGGCGGGCGATACCGTCGGCAAAGACACCCTCAAGAAAATGGCTGAAGATTTAGACCTGGGTTCGCTTAAGCTCTCTGATGCCAGCCTACCAAAATTAAATTTTTCGGACTTCAGTCTCCCAAATTTCAAAGAATTTGCCGCTGACTTTAGTGAGCTAGGTGATGTCATCCCTAACTTTAAGGCCCCTAACTTCAATATCGGTCCACTCCCCAATCTGAACAATTTGAAAATCTCCTTGAACGCTCCTGACATCAAGTTGCCTGGTTTACCTGATCTGTCTATCGATGCTCCTGAACTGGGTTTGAACTTCCCTGGATTTGACTTTAAGGTTACTGGCTTCAAGAATGTGCAACTGCCTTCGATTCAGATGCCGTCAATCAAACTCCCTGGGTCCTTAATTCCCAGCTTAAGATTGCCCACTTCCAGTATTGGTTTACCTCAGCTGACCATTCCCAGTTTGACTTTACCGACGATTAACGTTCCTACGGTAAACCTTCCCTCCATTCCTGTGCCTCAGGTAACGCTACCAACGCTCAATATTCCACCCCTGAGTTTGCCGTCGTTACCGTCACTACCCTCTATCCCTTCTGTGACCCTTCCAGATCCCTTACAAACCCTCAAGGACAAAGCCAATAGCATCGCTCAATCCGTTAAACTTCCCAATCTGACCCTTCCCAACTTCAATCTCTATAGCCACGGTGCTAACAGCGACACCATGGTTGCATTGGGTGCAGCAAACTTCCTCCTAGGCGGTCAAGGTAGCGACATCCAAGTTTCCCTGGGTAAAGCCAATGCGCTATGGGGTGGCGATGGTGCCGATGTACAAGTCGCATTGGGTGCCGTGAACGTCCTATCGGGTGGTCAAGGCGACGATATCCAAGTCGCTGGCGGTAAGGTCAACGTCGTGGATGGTGGTAAGGGCAACGATATCCAAGTCTCCATCGGTAAATTCAACTTCCTAAAAGGTGGGGTAGGCAATGACCTGATGTTGGCTGGCGGTAAGTTCAACATGATGATGGGCCAAGATGGCAACGACATCATGATTGGCGGCGGTAAGCTCAACATCATGATGGGCGGAGCTGGTAACGACATCATGGTGGGCGGCGGTAAGCTCAATAAAATGCTCGCCGGGATTGGAGATGACCTCGTGATTGGCGGCGGTAAGCTGAACTCCTTATCCGGTGGTAAAGGCAACGACATCTTGGTCGGTGCTGGTAAATTCAACACCATGCTGGGTGGTGAAGGCAACGATATCCTCTTAGGTGGCGGCAAGACCAACACCATGAAAGGGGGCGCAGGTGCTGACATTATCGTCGGGGGCGGCAAAATGAATCGCCTCTTCGGTGGAGCAGGCAATGACCTTATCCTTGGTGCTGGCAAAACCAACATCTTCAAGGGCGGTCAGGGAGACGATATCATCCTTGGTGCTGGTAAGAAGAATGTGCTTAAGGGTGGCGCTGGTAATGACATCATCCTTGGCGGTGGTCAAACCAATATCTTTAAGGGCGACGCTGGCAAGGATATCCTGATTGGCGGTGGTAAAAAGAATGTGCTTAAGGGTGGCGCAGGCGATGACATCCTTATCGGTGGCGGTAAGGACAATAAGCTGATCGGTGGCAAAGGCAATGACTTTATCCTGGCCATTGGTAAGAAGAACACCTTCGACGGTGGCGAGGGCGATGATATTATCCTCGGCCTCGGTCAGGAAAACAAAATCAAGTCCGGTACTGGTAACGATATTGTTCTAGTCAAGGGAGCTAAGAATAGCTTTGTGAGCCTGGGTGGATTGAACCGCATCTACGGTGCCGGTAAAAACAACACTATCCAGGGTGGAAAAGACAAAGACATCATTCATGCAGGTGGTGAGTCAAATACCTACCATGCGGGTGCTGGTGATGACACGCTGATTTCTTACGGCAACAACATCACTTTGACAGGTGGTGCTGGTAATGACACTTACCAAATCGGTGGTAAGGATGCATTTGGGGCTTCTCTGGGGGCTAATCCTGGCGGAATCCGCACCACCACCATCGATAACAAAGGTGATGCCAGCACAACGGATAAGCTGCTGTTAGGAGCCAAGGTTGATTACCGTAATATTGACTTCTCTAGAAGCGGTAACGATGTACAACTCAATGTCCTAGACACCAATGAGGTGGTGATCCTCAAGGATTGGTATGTAACTCCTCTATCCCAGCAGGTTGACACCATCCAAATTGGTAACGGGGCTTCTATTCAGAGTTCTCAAGTGAATGAGCTGGTTAAAGCTTGGGATGCTTATGAGACTGCAGGGTCTACTCTGACGGCTAAGTCAGGCCTAGATGCAACATTGAAGCAAGCCTGGGCTGTTTAGATTTGGGTAAAGCGAGTTTAATCAAGCAGTGAGAGGAGGGGACCTCCTCTCACTTTGTTGGTAGAAGGGAATAAGTCAAACATTGAGCATAGAACGATTGGTTTGCTTATCCAAGTTTGCGATCTCACTATTAATAACAGCCATCAATCTCATACGCTCTCTCCCTTGATTGACAACTTGTGTAAAGACCATATGCTTCTCTGGGCAAGCGATAATTGACAGAAATAAATGAGATATTTCTAAAAATTTTATGAGATCTAAATTATTTTTGGAGTAGGAAGATAGGGATACCGAAGGAAACGGTAACACTAGATTTTTCGGAATTTATTCATCTATTTTATCTCTAAAAAGAATGAATGACTTGTATCTCAACCAATAAAATGGTGCCTTGTTTTTATTAGCTAAAACCTAATTGACTACTACTGTTCAAGTTGGCGATCTTGGATTAGTACTATATTTCAAATTGCAAATATATGCATAACCAAAACTTAACGACTCTGTACTGAAAGTACAGAAGTTATTTATAGACTGAAAGTCCGATTCTTCTCAGGACTAAAGTCCTGATTCACTCCAGCATAAACGTATCAACATCATTACTAGACACGGGACGGTGATGCTCCAAATATTCTTCTACCATCTATTCACTGATATTGCCAGTACTCCAGGCTCCATAACCAATGGCCCACAAATGTTTCCCCCAATATCGCTTCTCTAACTTTCGATACTCTTGCTGAAGACGTCTTGATGTTCGTCCTTTCAAACGCTTGACTATGTCACTAATCGATTTCGATGGAGGATATTCAATGAGCATATGAACATGATCTTTACTGACCACACCTTTGAGTATCCGGATATCTTCTGCATCGCATATCTGGATGAGCAATTCTCGGCATCGTTTTTGCACTTCACCTTTGAGCACTTGATAGCGATACCTGGTGATCCACACGATATGAACAGGTAGGCGGGTGATGGTATGATTTCCCGACGATTCTCAACCATAGACTTCTGGATGATGCTTCTCCTGCATTAGAGGTGTATAGCAACTAAAGTCTCGCACTGAAAGTGCGTAGTTTTGGACTAGCGTGTCTAGGATAATAAAATATTGTGAAGAATTTGAGGATAAGCTAATGGCTAATATTAAAAAATGCAACTTTAGATATTAGGCTGTAATCTCTTCCTCAAAGTCAAGATCTCTGTAAAGTTTGTCGCTTTACTCAGCACATTAATTGGAGATCAGTTAGCATAACGATTGAGATGCAAAGATCAGGTTCCCGTTTGTTTTCGGAATTGTTAGGTTTTAGCCAACCCAATTTTTAAGGCCACGTACCGAAATCTCAATCTCTACACAACACTGATTTTGGATATTATTTATGTCGATATATGTTGGCAACCTCTCTTATGATGTCTCTGAACAAGATTTAAGCACCGTATTTGCAGAATATGGAACTGTCAAACAGGCTAAGCTTCCCACTGACCGTGAAACAGGTAGGATCAGAGGATTTGGTTTTGTCGAGATGGGTGATGATGCCGAAGAGGCTAAAGCCATTGAAGAACTAGACGGTGCAGAATGGATGGGACGCACCCTCAAGGTGAACAAGGCTCGACCCCGTGAAAACAATCGAGGTAATGGCAGCTTTGGGGGGCGAAGTCGCTACTAGAACTGATTGACAAGGAATTACTCCGCCCTATGCTAGACTGAAACCCCGTTTTATTGAGGGCGGATAATTCTAACCAATGGATTTAGCTTCGAAGCTAAATTTAATCGATTTCAACAAATTAATGAATCATACAGTAGGCAAACGTTAGCTAGGAGCTAAGTTGAAGGCATAAAGTCTTTTACTTTAATGGAATACATCTAATATGCAGCAAGCAAATGACAGTGGGCAGCCCGCTAGACGAGAGAAACAGCATGGTAGAAGGGTTAAGTCGTTGAACTCCATAGCATATAAACCTGTAGATCGAGAACTTGATCGAAAACGCTTAGAACAACAAGAACACAACCGAGAGATGCGGCGATTAGATGCTATTGAACGCAATAATCGTTAGTTATAGATCCTCAGGAGAGAAATAGACGTTGGTGGGCTGTCAGTCCGGTTAAGTTGTCAGTATCAATGGGGGTATTACACAAGTCCTTTCAAATATCTTTGTCGTTCAGATTGAGGGAATTTCTCAATCGCATACCGTAACATCGTGCGGGGCATGTCCCGGTAATACGCTTTGAGAAAGCCTTTCTCCGTTGCCACATCCCGTTTGCCAATTTCCCTTAGCATCCAGCCTACGGCCTTATGGATTAGGTCTTCAGTATCGTTTAACAGGAGTTGGGCAATAGCTAGGGCATCCTCGAAATCATCGTTGCGAATCCATTGAAAGGTCGCCATCATGGCAATTCGTCGCTCCCATAGGCTTTGAGACTGGGCCAGATGGTATAAGGGTTGACGATCTTTTCCTTCTAGAAACGCTCCCACGATTTGATAGGCTGAGCTATCTACCAGATCCCAATTGTTGATGTACTGAGTATGGCGAAGATAAAGATCATAAAGATGGGCTCGTTCTTTTTCCAGGGCTTTCTGAAATTGTTTGACCAAAACCAGAAGAGCGAATAGGCGCTCTTCATGAAAGGGGGATTGGAGGAGGCGAATCACCTCATCATTAGGGAGTTTTCGATATTGAGTGACTTGCTGCCTCAGAACGGGGACTCGAATTCCCAGAAACTGATCCCCCTCTCCATATTCACCTACTCCGGTTTTAAAAAAGCGCTGTGAATGCTCGGCAATCTCTGGATTGGCCAGAGATACGAGTAGTTCGTGAACAGCTTGGGCTGTGAGGTTATTCGCCACCGTAATAAAACGCGATTTCCTTCTCTTTTAAGGGAACGAAATCCGCATCCAACAACATTTGATTGAGTTCATCTTGGGCAATATGCTTAGCCCCAATCCGAATAATCCTTGAGCGCATCGTGTTAGACACGCCACTACGCTGGCGATTGGCTTCTAGACCCATAACTCGATTGTAGAGATTCAGTTTGGCGGTGGGAATGGGGGAGCTATCAAGATCAAGACCTTTTGCGATCGCAGCATCAACTGCCTCTGCATTCGCCGTATGAGAAGAATTTGCCATTTTTAGAGTGTTGCTCAGTACCCGTAGGGATTGTACCAGTGAATCCACCCTCCGCGATGCAGATAAGATTAAGGGGGCAAAATGTGCAGTCCACCCGGCCTGCCTTGGATGAGCTCAAGTCCGCGCTTAAGGGTTAATCGGCTTGGATCAAAAGTGGGTAACACTTCAGGAGCGATCAAGGTAACCTGAAGTCTTAATGTCACTCCCCTGAATTGATCCTCCGCATGATTTCAA
>NZ_JANQOP010000029.1 GCF_028285745.1 Acaryochloris sp. IP29b_bin.137
GGATAGGGTAGTCGTTTCGGCCACCCTATTTTCTTTGAAATCACACTGCCCTATCTACTGCTGACTCTAGATTTGAAGTACCTTGTCATCCCCAAAGCCGCCAAACTCACAGGTCTCCAGAACTGACCGAAATACCCCACCCACCGGTGGAATAAGCCGCATCACTTCCGTCAGCACCTGTTCTAAGTAGGTCATTTCTCTCAGCCCTTCTAGGGTTAGCGGACTGTCCGTATCCCATTGCTGCTGCTCCTGACGAAGACGGGCTGTAATCTCCGGATGCTGAGCCGTGAGCAAACAAAAGGAGGTGATAGCTGACGTTAACGTTTCATGGCCTGCAAACAGCATCAGCAGCACATTATCTTTCAATTCCTCCTGACTCAGCCCTTGGCCGTCCTCATCACGGGCCTGAATCATCAGCCCTAAGGTGTCATCCCCAGGGTCCGACAGGGACTGTCGGGCTTGAATAATGTCTTCTAATTCTCGTAACAGCAGATCACGACAGCGTTTAGCCCGTCCAAATCGTGTCTAAGGCAACGAGATGGGCAAAGAGAATAATCCGCCACTCCAGGTTTCAAAGTACTGTCCTAAAGAAGTCTGTGAGCCATTATCTAAGCCAACCAATAACTTACAGGCCACATCTAAGGTGAAATTGCGAAGGTCTGGATACCAGGTGAGTGTTTTTGCCTCTAGCCATCGCTGGGTATACTGCTGGGCAATATCAGACATCGCCTCAACATAAGTGGATAGTGTTCGTGGCTTAAACGCTTGAGCCAGAAGCTTGCGACGGTTCCGATGCAGTTCTCCCGTTTGGATCACCAAAGACAAAGGGCCGAGTAACGCTTTCGTGGTCGGAGGCCAGCTAGCTACAAAATACTTATTTTCATTCGTCAACACAAACTGATTGGCTTCCACACCCCGAATCACGATCGCAGGACGGCCTAACAAACGAGTCTTGAAAATAGCACCGTAGGCTTTGTGCTGATTGGTGATGAAATCTGGATCTCGCAGGAACTGTAATGATTCACCAATGATCGGTAAACCGAAGTTACCTGGCGGTAAAGGAAGCGAGTGAATATTACTGACAGTCATTGGTCAAAAGCCAGAAAGATTTATGGGCAAGTTACAGGGCAATCAGTACCACCATCTATCGTATAGTTAGCCACCGATCAGATGCACAACGTCAGTTTCAAAGGGCATTGATTTACAAGGTTAATTTTAATCATTTATTGCTGATTCCAAGCGATTAAGGCCGATTGATACACCTGTTGCCAGGTCAGATTCTGTGCTCTTGCAATACGGGCACAATCTTCATACTCTGGCTGCACATTGACCAGCTTTTGGTGATGATAGGCCAGCTTAATCTGAATAGGACCATAGTCCGTCTCAACAGTCACGAAATTTCGCTTCAGGGGAGTTCGTTGCTGCTGAGATCGCCGGATTCCCAAGGTACTTGTCTCTTGGAAAATGACTGATTCACAGGCCGCAACCTTGTCTGGCTTACAAATCACCGTTAGCAAAATGCCTGGGCGAGACTTTTTCATACCTACTGCCTGAGTGAAGACATCCAAAGCCCCAGCGGTAAACAGAGCATCAAAAACATAGCCGAAGGCTTGGGGATTGAGGTCATCAATTTGAGTCTCTAGAACAACCACTGTTTCCTGGCCAGTCGACGCCGATGAGCTGGATTCCCCCAACCAAATACGAAGAATGTTCGGTAGCGGTAAATCCAAGGTGCCTGCTCCCAAACCCATCTGATGCAGAGACATGGGGGGTGGAGGGCCGAAGGTTTGTGCGAGTGTCGTTGCGATCGCAGCTCCCGTCGGCGTCACCAACTCCTTCTGAATACCGTTGTCATACACCGGAACTTGACGAGCTTGCCAGAGTTGCAGCACAGCAGGAACCGGAACAGGTAACTGCCCATGAGCCGCTTTGACCGTCCCTCCCCCTGTCGGTAGGGCAGAACAGAATAACTCTTCAACACCAAGCCAATGTAGCCCCAGGCAGGTGCCCACAATATCAACAATGGCATCCGTTGCCCCTACCTCATGAAAATGCACCTGCTGAGGCTCAATGCCATGCACCTTACCTTCAGCGATGGCTAAATTGCGAAATATCTCTAAACTCCAGGATTCCACCTGTTTGGGAAAATCAGCCCCAATAATCATCTGCTCAATTTCTGGCAAATGTCGGTGGTGGGGAGGGTGGGCCGATGAGGTTCCATGGCCCCCAGAATCGGCCCCTAAATCAACATAAACGTAAGTCGCTTCCTGGCTTTGGCGGTGAACGGTCTGGACCTGTAGATCAAACTCTTGCCCAACGCCCAACCGGTTGAGATGGCCTTGCAAATAGGATAAGGGGACACCTAAATTCAATAGCGCGCCCAAACACATATCGCCTGCAATTCCGGTGGGGCACTCAAAATAGGCTAGTTTGGTCATAGAGGACAGTTCCAGCAATGGCAACTGATTGATAGAGTTTCAGTTTACTTTACTCATCCTCAGGATTGGAAACCTGTTGCCCCGTTGGGGTAAAACAGGTTGCTCAAGGAGACGAACATGGCACAAATCTATACCATTCATCCCCAAGATCCCCAACAGCGGACGATCGATGCGATTCGGGCAGATTTGTTAAGTGGAGCCGTTATGCTATATCCCACCGATACCGTTTATGCCATTGGCTGTGACATCAACGCCAAAGCTGCGGTTCAACGGGTGAGACAAATCAAACAAATGTCAAATGACAAACCGTTAACGTTTCTGTGTTCCTCCCTTTCAAATATTGCGCAATATGCTCGGGTGAGCGATCCAGCCTATAAAATTATGCGCAAGTTAATTCCAGGCCCCTATACCTTCCTATTGCCTGCCACCAAGCTGGTTCCCAAATTGGTGCAAAATCCGAAACGAAAAACCACAGGGATTCGGGTGCCCGATCATCCCGTTTGTTCGGCCCTTCTAGATGCCCTGGAGACCCCCATTATTTCTACTTCAGCCCATTTCTCCGATCAAGAGAGCGTCCATGGCTGGTCTAAAAAACAAAAGCCTCTCTCCCCTGCCGAGCTATTTGACCATTTTGACAAGCAAGTAGATGTCATTATCGACAACAGTCAGGATCTGAGCTACAAAGTCTCCACGATTTTAGACCTCTGCCAAGATCGACCCACGGTGGTGCGAGAAGGGTTGGGGTGGGAGGCGATCGCAGCTGAATTTGCCTGGGTCTAAGGGTAAGCCTGCTCTCGCAAACGGCGATAGGTTTCCAGGGTCTGTTCAACCGCCCTCAAAATATCTTGCTGCTGCCACCCTTGATAGAGATGGGCTGCGATCGCACATCCCCCGGCACCGACCCCTTCTTTCACAAACCCCTGCTCAAACGCTCGCAACTGTGAAAATCGGGAGGCTGAAAAACTGAGCTGGGTCGCCACCAAGGGGACCTCACCCACCTGATTTGCCAGGGCAACCGTATCGCCGGATGGATCTTCGACAACCCAGCGGGTCGTCCCCACAATAATATTGTCAGGTTGCCAAGCCAGATAACGGGTCCGGGCAATTTGCCTTGCCAAAGCATAAACCGCCAGCATCTGCGTCCCGCCCGCCAACATTACCCCACAATAGCGACTGGCTGCGATCATCATTCCCGCAACCACCACTTGCATTGGATCGCCAACAGCGGCCACTAATGCCAACGGGTGAGCCAGCCAATTCGGAGGCTGTTGATTTGCTTTGGCTAAGCCTCGCTCGACCCACTGGCGCTTTTGGTCATGATTACAGACTGGATGACTGCTATTCACTTGTCCTGCCACCTGATACCCGAAGCCCGTTAATATCGCTTGGGCGGTCGTTGTGCCCCCCACCACACACTCGGCCAATATCAGATATCCCTCCTCCCGTTGCCTGGCCAAAGATTCTCCCCAATTCCTCCCTTGTTGAAATAACCACTCAACGGTGTGAAGCGGCAATGCTGCCCCAGAGCTGATACAACGCGCCGATTGTCCGCCTAAATCAACTGTTGGAACCGGAGGCTGATGGTTAAGCCCGGCATTAAAGATCTGGAGGGGAAACTGTTGGTGCGAATAAATGGGCCACGAAATAAACACAGGAGACACCCCTTGGACCAAATAGGGCAAAGGATACTGCGGTTTTGCCTGAGGGCCATGAAATAGGAATTCAGCATCGGCTAAGGCCGTCAGCCGTCGAGCGGCTGGCGTGGCGCCTGCTGTAGAGATATGGGGAACTAATCCTGTATCCGTAAAGCCCAAGACACAGGCCAATAGTGGTCGGCGTCCTTGGTATGTCCCCAGCCATTGATTGCCATGATCGAACTGGGTATACACCCGCAGCATGGCCTTACTCGTCTTGGTATTCAAGAAAGGTTTGGAGCCACAGGGGTGGATCTGGGATGGATACACCCATGCGATCGAAGACTAGCCAGGCTACCAAATGGACCAATAATATGTACAACAAGGCATTCAGCAAAATTAAGCCAATGGCAAAAAGCTGAACAACAATCACCTCGGGCTGCACTAGCAGACCAATCTTAATGGCAATCCAGTCTAAGAAGCCAGTAATCTGGCGGTTGACGTACAACCAAAGATCTACCCCGACCAGCAATGACAATAAGCTGAGCTGGAAAAAGAAACCAATCGCCATCACGATAATGCTCCATCCCATGGAGATCGCCCAACTCACCTGCCGTTTCCAGAATCCACCTAAAATTACGCCGACTAAACCAAACGGCATTAAAAATTGAATACTTCTAGGCGGCCCCATCAAAATAGAAATTAGCAATGTCGTCACACAGGCACTGATCCAAGCCGACCGCCGCCCCCACCGAAGATAAATCAATGCCGTTGGAATGGGAAAGAAAATCCGTAAAAACGTCCCTAATACTGGAATAGGAACGTAAGTCTGAATCAACCAGATAATAGCTGTTGCGCTCGCTAAAAATGCTGTTTCCACCATCGGCAGGGGGCGTTCAACCGATTGCGGTGGACCGATGGGTTGTTTCCCATAATCGGATCGTTGACGAACGTTTCCTGAGGTCGGGGATCGAGGGAAATCGGGTTCAGACATGGCATTGACGGGGCGTTTGCCAGCATAGACAATAATTTTCGGCTTGCCAAGCGCTCAAAAAATGATAACAGTCGAATATTCAGGACACCGAGCTAGGCGCTACTCAGAGTGGTGCTTAAGTTAAGATCAAGAACAACGCTGTTACAGAATTAAATCTTCCAATGCATCTGTATCGATGATGCACAACACATCTTGATTCCGCTGAATCAGCCCTTTACTCTCTAACTTCCCTAACTGGCGGGTAACGGTCTCCCGCGCCATCCCACTCAGACTACTCAATTCACGATGGGGCAAGTTGGGAATTTCAATGCCCCCCTCTCCTTCCTTGCCTTGTCCTTCAGCTAGGAATAATAAAATATCTGCCACTCGCGACTGAGCATCCGCCTCGCGAAGACGCAATCGACGATTAAGCTGCCGGAGCCGCCGAGCCATCAACTTCGCTAAGCGTATCCCTGCTTGGGGTTGCGTCTGCATGAGCTTAACGAAATCTGAGGAGGGCATATTCGCCACAGTCGTTGAAGTTAGGGTAATCACATCCGTTGACCGTGGAACCTCATCCAAGGGAGCCATTTCCCCAAATATTTCTCCCTTGCCCACAATATTTAGAGTAACTTCCTTGCCGTCAATATTGTAAGTTCGAATCTTGACCCACCCGTTCAAAATGAAGTAAACCGAGCTTCCCCAGTCATTCTCCAAGAGAATCACTCGATTTGCAGGATGCTCGCGGGTTACAACTTGGGCAACGGCTTGATCCACCACTGGATCGGGCAAACCAGCAAAAAAGGGAGTTGAGCGGAGTAATGTGTCTAACTTATCGTCACGAGAACTGTGCCGATCATCCATAAATGTGTAAGAGGGCGAAAAAAGGTTGGTAACAAGGAGTGAAGCATAATTACTGGCTTGAAGCAACCATAACAAACAAACTTGTTAACTAGAGAAAACCTTGAAGGAACGTTGCAGAGACGAATAAGATATGTTACATTTCTTAACATAGAGAAGATGCTTTAATGACTGAAGCAAGCCCCTTTCGGTTCTAATCAGGCTTTTTTCTCACCAACACAGCTTATTGAACCAGTTGATATTCCCCGACTGGTTCTTTCCCAATTGTGAACATCAGCAAGTCTTCAGAAAGTTGTCTGAATTTCATTACTTCAGGGTCAAAGACCGTGATACCTTAAAAGCTGGTGCGCTTTGTTAAAGAGACTTTTCCCTAACCCGTTTATATTAAATTGTGGCTAGATGAATTGATTGTGCAATCTACTCCTCTGAAACCTCATCTACTTCTTCTATGGCTAGTTGTCTACAGGAAGTAGTGCTGTTCCCAATTTCCTGGGCTTATCAATGCAAAGCGGCAGCAGTGGTTAACCAGCAGAGTAATCCAATGGCAACTACCCTGTCATCTTGAGTGGCTTTAAAGTGCTAACACGCCAACACATTCGTTTTTCCAAATTCGCTTGGCTCATATTCTTATCTTCTGGAGGTATTTTCAATGTCCATCCGTCTATACGTCGGTAATTTGCCCAAAGAGTTAGACCGGGACGAACTCGCTGCCTTGTTTACTGCAGAAGTAGGTGAGCTGACGTCTACAAAAGTCGTCACTGATCGGAAGACGGGTAAATGCCGCGGGTTCGGCTTTGTCACCGTGGAAACTGAGGAGCAAGCTGATCAAGTCATTGAAAAGCTGAATGGGCACATGTTTAAGGACAGTGCTTTGAAAATCGAGAAAGCTTTGCCCAAAAACAAAGAGGGCAATGGCAATCAGACGACTGGTAACAATGCACCTCGTCGCAACAATTCCAAAGGCAAATCTCGCAACCATACTCAAGCGGAAGCTGCTCAGCCCGATCCCAGATGGGCTGATGAGTTAGAAAAGCTAAAGGAAATGCTGTTTGCTCAGACCCAGTCCTAATGCTTTTGATATAGCGAGGTTTGATACAACTGATGCTCTTGATGGGTTTCTAGCACACAATCTGATCGGGGATAGGCAACGCAGGTAACGGTATACCCTTGGCCTATTTCTGTCGGATCGAGAAATTGTTGCTCACTTTGATCAACGTCTCCACTGATGAGTCGAGCAAGGCAGGATGAGCAGTTTCCTTGCCGACAAGCCGACGGGATGGGGATTTGATTCTCTTCAGCAATATCCAGAATATATTCATCATCAGGAATATGAATGGTTTGATCCAATCCCAACCTGTGATTGATAAATCGGACTTGATAGAGGGGCATAACTATTAGGTCCCTGTCTGAACACAATGGATGGCTTGTAAAAGTCCCCTGGCTTTATTCAAAGTTTCCTCATATTCTCGCATCGGATCAGAGTCAGCAACGATTCCTGCCCCAGCTTGAACGGAAACGAGATGTTGTCCGTTTTTTTGCTGACGAACAATCATGGTCCGAATTGAGATCGCGGTATTTAACTGTCCTTCGAAATCATAGTAACCATACACCCCTGAATAGGGGCCTCGCCGACACCGCTCTAATTCATGGATAAGCTCCATGGCCCGAATTTTGGGGGCACCACTCACGGTGCCCGCAGGGAAGCAGGCTTTCAGTAAATCCCAGGCGGTTTTCCCCTTTTCCAGTTCACCTACCACGTTACTAACAATATGCATAACATGGGAGTATCGCTCGATTACCATTAAATCCTGGGGTTTAACCTGTACAGTTCCCTTACCACAAACTCGTCCTAAGTCATTCCGGCCCAGATCAACCAGCATGACATGCTCGGCAATTTCCTTTGGATCTTGTAGCAGTTCTTCTGCTAAAGCTACATCTTCCTGAAAGGTTTGTCCCCGGGGCCGTGTTCCGGCAATGGGCCGCACGGTCGCAGCGAGTCTCTTGGCTCCATTAGCCCTATATTCGGCTTTGACCATCACTTCTGGACTTGACCCAATAATTTGCCAATCCTGAAAATGGAGATAGGACATATAGGGGGATGGATTGATTAAGCGTAACGAACGATAGAGTTCAAAAGGATCGCCTTGGTAAGGGGTGGACAAGCGCTGAGATAAAACAACCTGAAAAATATCTCCAGCTTTAATATGGTCTTTGGCCCGTCGGACATTTTGGCAAAAGTCTGCCTGGGTGATGTTGCTGGTGAAAGTGGCGGGCGTCGATTGAGAAGGCGTCATGCCGGTGAGTTCTAAGCTTTGTCGATCCAGTGGCTGTTGCAGCTTTTCCACTAGATGATTGACGCGATCGCAAGCCTGGCGATAGGCGTCTTTCAAATGTGGCGTCTGTTGGAGATCAGCATAGGCAATCACCCAGATCTTCCGTTGAACCTGGTCAAAAACCATTAAATTATCGACTTGCATCCACAGACCATCGGGTAGATCTGAGGCAGCCGGCGAATGGATGGGAACACGGGGCTCAATCCAATGAATCAACTCATACCCCCAAAATCCCACCAGCCCCCCGATGCCAGAAGGGAGTTGAGGAAGATGGACGGGATGATAGGGGGTTAAACAATCCTGCAAAACTTGAAACGGATTCCCATCAAATACCTTCGTAGACCCATTGCGCTGGATTTGGGTGGTTTGCGGCCCTCGCGTCTGGAGGACCCACATTGGATCGCACCCCAATAAACTATAGCGGGCCAGGTGTTCTCCCCCTTCTACTGACTCCAACAGAAAACTGTAAGGTTGCCCGGCACAAACCCGATACCAAGCAGAAACAGGCGTATCCAGATCTGCAACCCATTCTCGATAAACCGGGATAAAATTTCCTGATTGAGCTAATGTTTCAAATTGGTGATATTCAGGCAAAATCATGACCGCTCCGACCTCAATGGGGAAGAACAATGGGCCATTATCCATCCCCCCTAGACATCATAAAAAAAAGCTGAACCCCGCCATGGGTGGGGTTCATGCTTGAAGGTATATATAGCAATGCTAACAGGAAGCTACAAATGAAGCATCACTGTGGCAACAATGGCGATTAATCGTAAGTATTCTTACCGGTGTACTTAATCGACCCCGGATTTGGATTTTCGCCAATGGAACGGGCAACACTATTGACGGCTGTGCGACCTTCATTGACTTTCTCTGGGAAAACGCCATCTTTGGGATGGATCAAGGTGTTAGACCCGTCTGGCAACACCCGATAGATTTTGTAGTCCATAATCTTCTTGGTGCGAAGTTGTCTAACACCCAGCGCAAGGCATTGCTCCTTGCGTGCGAGATACAAGAGATTTGCTCCTTCGTTCATCACTGCCGCACCACCGGTGGGCATTTCGAAGACTTGCTGTTTAGGGCTTGTCCAGGTGATGGCATATTTCTCTTCTGTCTCAGCGCTTGAAAGCAATCCGCCAGTGCTGCCACCGAACAATGGAGTTTGTCCAGTCAGTGTATCTGCCATTAATTCTTCTCCCGATACGGTCTTGAATGAGGTACCTGAATCTCTTCTAGAGGGCATCCTACCATCGCGTTTGCCCCCTTGAATCAAGTTGGGCTGGATCTGTTACAGTTCTTCAGGGATGGGGGAGGGCAAGGGGAATTCGCTGTTCGCTATCGCTGATTTGCAACCTGCTGTTGGGGAGTAGCGGATTGGGGTGGTTTAGGAACCTCAATACTGCGAATTGTGAAGTGGATGGTCGTGCCTTGGTTTTTGCCTCCTGATTCTGCCCAAATGTCTCCACCCAGGTTTTGAATAATTTGGCGGCAAATGGCTAATCCTAAGCCTGTTCCTCCTGTAGTTCGCCTGAGGGCACCTTCTTCTTGATAAAAACGCTCAAATACGGCACTGAGGCATTCTGGTTCAATCCCCCGTCCAGTGTCTGTAATCGTGACCTTCAACATATTTTTGCGAGCAACTGTGGCTTGGATCCGGATTGTCCCGCCAGGGTCGGTAAATTTGCAGGCATTATCCAGGAGCTTTGCCAACACTTCTACCAACCACTCTCCATCCACTTGCGCCAACGGCAAGTCATCTGGAATAAGAACTTCTATCGTAGGCAGGTCTTGGTTAAACTGTTGGGCATTGATATTACTGAGCGCTAAATCGATACATTCTCTTAGCGATAGGGGTTCTGAATTCCATTCAACCCTGCCACTCTCTAGCCGGGATAGGGTTAAGAAGTCCTGGATCAGTCGACGCATTCGTTCCGCGTCAGTTAGGGCTGTGCTGAGCATTGTCTGTTGTAAGTCAGGCGCCATATCGGGTTCACTGGTCAGACTTTCCAGACAAATTTGAATCGTTGACAGGGGCGTCCGCAGCTCGTGACCAGTTATGGCAATTAAATTGCTGCGGGCTTGTTCTAAGTCTGCGAGCTGCTGGTTGAGGATGCCCAGGTCAGCAAAGGATTGAGCCTGAATAAGGGCAATTCCAATTTGAGTTGCGATCGCATCAACCAACGAAATCTCGGCTTCTTTCCAAACTATCTCCCCCTCAGCCCCAGAATGATGGAGTTCAACCATACCCAACAAGCGGCCTTGATACCACATTGGCACCAACAACATTGCTTGCAGGTGAGCTTTCTGTACCCAAGCATGAAGGAATGCAGAATGCTGCAAACGCTGATCGGCCATGGCGTTACTGACATACACCCACTGTTGCGTCTGGATAACATCCTGAAACCAGGGGTTCTGGCCTAAAGGCCAGAGTTGATCTACTACTGAGGGTTGCCCTGGGCTGACAAATTCATACTGAATCTGGGCGGTATGATCCTGGGCTCGGCAGCGATAAATAAGACAGCGCGCTGCATCTAAGGCTTGGCCCAGCTCCTTTACCGCTACCCCCAACACATGGTCTGGGTCTAGGGACCGACGAATCGCCGCCGTAATTGAGTTCACTAGGCGCTCTTTTCGAGCCTGGGTGGCGATTTGACGATAGGCTTTCTGTTGGCGATATTGACTGGCCTGCAAATAGGTTACCAGCCGATTCGCAAAGGGGCCAGGATCCGCCTCCCGCACTGAAGACGCCACATAGGGAACGATTTGAGCGAGTGCGCTTGCAACCTTTGATTTGAGTGGAGGACGATACCGACAGATTCGCTTCAGGAACAGGTAGGCCGCCTGACAACTGACCCGCCGATCAAAGGTCCAAATTCCCTCATAACGCCGGGCTTGATCCATATGAGGGGTTTGGAGCGTAGCTGAAGTCACAGGGGGGAGATGTTCTCGGCACGCTAAACAAGCCGCATATTGTTGTCCCACAACAACGACATGCCATTCCTCCGTTAACGGATCATCTTCCTCAAATGCAATGGTTTCATAGGGATCCGATGAATTTTTAAAATCCTGTTCAGGGGTTGCCAGGATGTACACTTGGGGGGATCGCTCAGCCAAACGGGCATAGCGATGGAGGGCCTTGCGATAATACCGTTCCCGCTGGCAGCTAATAATCACCAAAGGGTGATCCGTCCCCGCTAAGACTTGATCTTCCATCGCTCTCGATAAAGCCGTAAGGGAAGACTTAAAATACATTTGAGGTCTGAGTTGGGATTGCGCTTCTAGAAGCTCCTGAATGAGCGAGGTAGCAATGATCATTACCGTCGGCTGCGATCGAAAAGCGGCGTACTCCGCCAAATCCAGCCTACTCGATTCTCCCAACCATACTGCGGTCTAGAAGAAGGCAAAATATTTATCACACCGGTAAACCGTCGATTAGCTATGAATTTGGCGTCTTGTCCCTGGTTAGAAGCCGACATAATTTGTCATAGTCTCAGACTCAATAATAGTTTTATGCATTGGACAGGAAACCGTCTTACGGACGCTCCGTTATCACCAGAAGAACTGGCTAAATGGTTATTCCAGGCTCCATTCGTTTTACTTTCCCACGGCATAGAATCTGACCCCATCCTGAATTATGCCAACCAAGCTGGCCTAGATCTTTGGGAGACGAACTGGTTAGCCCTAACGCAAATGCCTTCTCGTCTAACAGCTGAACCCTCTGAACGGAAGGATCGGGCTCAGCTGCTCAATCAAGCCACCCAGACTGGATATCTAGCCCATTATCAGGGAATCCGAATTTCCACCACAGGCCGCAGATTTGCAATTGAGGATGCAGAAATATGGGATGTTTTAGATGAGCAAGGGCAAAAGTGTGGACAAGCAGCGAAATTCGGCCATTGGCAATATCTATAGCGTGAAGGGTTGAAGACATCTCCTCAGCCCTTGCGGCCCATGTCTTTAAGGGCGGTCACCTCTAGACCATATCCACATCAAATGTCCTAATTCTTCTGACTTAATTGCGAAGGTAAAGGGCCTGGCTTCACGGAAATAACCTTTTTGGAGCCATTGCGGGTGATGCCAAGCTTTAAGGCGCTCCCTAAGGAAGTTGCATCCACTTTTTGCTGAACTTGACTCGCTTTGCTAATGGCTTGACCATCAATTTCACGAATAATATCTCCTGGGCGCAAACCTGCCGCAGCTGCCGGAGATTTAGGGATAACCTCAAAGATTAAGACCCCTTTCTCTTCCTTGACTTGAAAGTCTACATCCGGACTGCTATTAATTCGCTCTTTTAGCTCAGGCGTTAAGCCTGCCATGCGAATCCCCAGAAAGGGATGATCGACTTTACCCTTCGCAATCAGTTGATCTGCGATTCGTTGGGCCGTTTTGATGGGGATAGCAAAACCGAGCCCCTGGGCGCCCCCAATGATCGCGGTATTCATGCCAATCACTTCACCCGCCTGATTGAGTAAGGGCCCTCCAGAATTCCCAGGATTAATCGCAGCATCCGTTTGAATAAACCCGACCCGTTTGTCTGGAACCCCTACATCGTTGCTGGTCCGACCTGTGGCGCTAATAATGCCAGCGGTTACAGTATTATCCAGCCCCAAGGGATTGCCAATGGCAATAGCCCACTCTCCTGGCTGTAATTCATCAGACTGACCCGTTTTGACCGTGGGCAGGTCTTGAGCCTTAATTTTAATGACGGCAACGTCTGTTAAAGAATCTTCCCCCATGACGGTTCCTTCAAAGCTGCGACCATCTTTAAGGACAACGGTGACCTTATCAGCCCCATTGACGACATGGGCATTGGTTAGCACCAATCCATCATCGCTAATAATGAACCCTGACCCGGTTCCCCTTTGCACACGGGTGCGGGGCTGCCTGGGAATGTCGCGCCCAAAGAACTCTCGAAAGAAGGGATCGTTAAATAAGGGGGAGCGTCGACGACGAACCGTCCGGGCAGAGTCAATTCGCACAACAGCTGGACCCACTTTTTCCACTGCCCGAGCAATAAAGTTGGTATCAGTTTGCCCAGGAAGCGTTTTTGGTAATTGAGCCACACTCGGTTGAGGTAACAAACCATTCCCTGGAAACACTTGTGTTCCCAAGAGTGTGCCCATTGAACCCACTAACAAAAGGGATAGATAGGTTGCGGATTTTTGGACTGAAAATTTCGCAGGCATATCAATCGAAAAGAATAGGACTAAATAAGATGAATAACAGTCAATAGGGGGGGCACAACGGATCAAAACTAGCTTTCTAGAGGGATAACGAGTAGTATCTCTAGTTGAGTTAACCGCTTTCCTTCTAAGTTGTTTCCAAAATGGCGTTAGCTGTTTGGACTTTTTTGCTCCAAGTAATGTTTCCTAAAAGTTATGCTTGACCGTTCATCTGCTTGGAGTCAGGCTGTTGCTGGCTTGCAACAATTTTGGGGATATAATCAGTTCCGCCCTTTGCAAGGCGAGGCCGTCACGTCCTTACTCATGCACCAAGATACGTTGGTGATGCTTCCCACAGGATCGGGGAAATCGATTTGCTTCCAGCTCCCGGCACTGTTACAGCCTGGACTCACAGTTGTCATTTCTCCCCTAATTGCATTGATGGAAAACCAGGTTCATGCACTTCAGGAAAAGGGACTGCCTGCAGAAGCGATTCACAGCCAACTTTCTTCACAACAACGGCGACAGACCCTTAAGAAAATTGAGCATCGCCAGTTACGCCTATTATATCTATCTCCAGAATCGCTGTTGAGCAAACCGGTTTGGGAACGGTTATGTGATCCCCACTTGCAGCTTCAAAATCTAATCGTGGATGAGGCCCATTGCATTACCCAGTGGGGGAGTAGTTTTCGCCCGGTCTACCGTCGTTTAGGGAGTGTTCGTCCTGCATTAACTCACCCTAAAGCCGCGCCCTCTTCGGCCTTGACGATTGCTGCCTACACGGCAACCGCCAATTCATCGGTGCAGAAAGACATCATTCAAGTCCTCAAACTCCGAAAGCCTGGGATTTTAAGCGTTAGTCCTTATCGCCCCAATTTGGATTTAAAAGTGGACATTGCTTGGTCTCCAGCTTGCAGGCGTCAGCAATTGCTGCGGTTTATTCGCCCCCAACGGGCTTTATCAGGGTTGATCTTCACATCCAGCCGCAGATTAAGTGAGTCTCTAGCGACGTGGCTCATCCGCCATCATCTGAGAACCGAGGCCTACCATGCGGGATTAAGTGCCTGGCAAAGACGCCAGATTGAAGCACAATGGCTTAAGGGAGATTTGCCGTTTGTAGTCTGTACCAGTGCGTTTGGTATGGGCATTGATAAACCAGATGTCCGCTGGGTGGCTCATTATCATCCTCCCCTCAGCCTCAGTGCTTATTTACAAGAAATAGGACGGGCGGGTCGAGATAATTTGCGATCGCAAACGCTACTCTTAGCCAGTGAACCGACGGGTTGGCTAGATCCCCAGGATCGGCAAATACGACACTACCATTGCCAGCACTTAAAACAGCAGCACCGTTCTGCCCAGCGGTTGATGCCAAAACTACCCCGAAAAGGGCATATTGACGAAGTAACACAAAACCATCCAGGGGCTGATTTAGCCCTTGCCCTCCTCCATGAAGGGGGATGTCTTGAATGGGAGGATCCGTTTCACTTTCGAATCAAAGCATCCCACCCATTCAATACGTCTGCTTTAAAGCCTCAACTGGATATGGTGGATTATCTGTACACCCGCCAATGTCGATGGCAATTTATTTTGCAGCGGTTCGGATTTCCGCCGAAGGCCCAACCGTTTCACTGTGGACATTGCGATCGCTGCCGTTCGGCTAAGGGGCATTTTCTCTACTCCCGAACTTAAATCGTCGGAGTTAACTCTTGGATCCTTCCTGCTAATTCAAGAGTGGGCAGAACAGATTTCTGGGGTTGGTATGCGCCGATGCCAATACTTTCGACAACTTTGAGCTAGGATTTCAGGGATTAAGCAGGAGAAGGCTGTGCTTATGAGCGCTGAAGAAAACCCGTACTCCGTTGCGATCGCAATCCTGTATCAACTCGATCAGCCCCAAGATCGCTACCTAATGCAACTTCGAGATGATATTCCAGGCATTGCCTACCCAGGACATTGGGGATTCTTTGGTGGGCATTGCGATCCGGGTGAGCATCCAGACGATGCCATTCATCGCGAACTTATAGAAGAACTGGGTTATCGCTCCTCAAACCTTAAGCTGTTTGATCTGTATCCCGATCCGGGCGTTATTCGCCACGTCTACTATGCCCCTCTCACGGTCCCCCTCTCTGAATTAGACCTAATGGAGGGGTGGGATTGGGGATTCTTCTCCCCTCAGCAAATTCAAGATAGCAAGCGGTATTCCCAGAAGGCCCAAGGCGTCTTTCCATTAGCCTATCCTCACCAGAAAATTTTGCTGGATTTTATGGCATTCCAGGGCCATCAGAATTAATCCAAAAAGGAATCCCCTATGAGTGCTAGAGACCCATAGAGGATTCAGTGATTTATCAAGGTTTGTCTGTAAAAGGGGATGAGAACTATACCTATTGAGGATCGTCAACCCGCACCGTCTCCTCTTCGCTTGCATTCTCAGGCTGGCTAGCTTCAGTTGCACTGGGTGCGCTTGCAGGCGTTGGGGCAGGGGCCGGAGCGGGGGCCGGAGCCGGAGCGGGGCTAACTGCCGCCGCAGGCTTACTAGCAGTCTTTGCTGCTACTGGCTCTTTAGTTTTTTTTTCCGGTACTTTAATATCTAGGGTAGTTCTAGCTGTTTGTAGGGTTTTATCTGCCCCTTCCTTCGTTGCTAACCACAATGATTTCCCAGCCTCAGCGACCAGATTGCCATCTTCTGTCTCGCTAGCTTTGTCTTGGAAGGATTTCACACTGCCGGATACATCATCTATCCGATCTCCAATCCAACCGATAGCAGCAACAACCAGGAATAGGATATAGCCAATCATTAAAAAGGTTTCTTTGCCAATCTCCCATAGCAGAAGGAAGAATTGCTTTATTAGGTCCCATGTCTCTTTCGCTGTGACCAAGCCCCACCATTTGTCAAATTGTTCTTTAAATGGGTTTTTACTCATCAAAGATATCTCCGCTCCAAGAAACCATTTGCCACTACTATCATGGACTGTTGTTTGAACCGGGTCAATCCGGTTCGGTTATGGAAATCTATCTTTTTTTCAAAGACAAATCAGAACTATTGAACAGAGTGGATCTGTGTCTTAAAGACTGGAATACTGGGGAGTTCAGCACTGAAAAGAACGAGACTAAACTTTAGGGGAGAACAAAACTATGGTTGCAGGGGATGTGATAATCCCCATCAGAGCCGACATTAAGCTTGAAACGATGATTTTCCATATTGCGCAAGAAGCTGATTGGTCCGCCGCCCAAACTACGGGGGAATATAAAGCCTTATCCCTTGCAACTGAAGGTTTTATCCACTGCTCAGATCAACATCAAGTGTTGGAGGTTGCTCACCGCTTGTTTAAGGGCCGCCAAGATCTCGTCCTGTTAAACATCGATCCCTCCCGCTTGGAGGTGGTAGTGCGGTATGAGAATTGTGAAGGCGGCCAGGAACTGTATCCCCATGTGTACGGATGCATTCCGCTAGCAGCAGTCATCACCGTATGTCCATTGAGGCCAAATGCTGCGGGGAAATTCACGCTACCAGCGGAACTAAGCGACTAGATCTTTATGGAGCTAACAGCGGAGACTTCAAGGGAGGCAGAGGTGAGATCCCTATTCTTTAAGGTTAACCGCATCCAATCTTCTGGGCTGGAGATCCGTATGTTTACGGAAGTAATGTGCTAAGTAAAATTTTTTTGAGCATGCGGAGAATAAATCCAGCAATTACTTATACCTTCACCGCTTAAAAAATAAAATTACCTTGCAAGATGCCTGATATTTTAGCCACTTTTTTTAACAAAATCTAGGGCTTGCAACCCCTCACTGACAATATTTATGGCGAGGTTAGATTGTCAGGGAATAATGTTATTTTGAGTTTTTTATATTTAAATTCTTTATATTTTCTCTAAGTTAATTAGTATTCGAACTAATTTTTAAACTTCCGTATTTCCCATGATGTCTGGTTGAGATTTGTTCGTCATCATTAGGATATACAAGTTATACCAAACTTCTACGGAAAACTTATACCGTAACCACAAAGATTGTTGAACGCTAAAAGCGCTTCTAGTTGCCCCAGGATTGAATGATGAAATTGCTCCAAATTGGTGTCCTCACAGGTTTAGCTACCCTTGCCTTCTTACCGATAGCTAAGGCAGAAGCAATGCCTCAGAAGAAATTAGATGCGAATCAGCACGGGTTTGCCAAAATGGCTGCTGACGAACTGCCTACGATGAGGGGGATGGGCCAGACCTATGTTGATCCTTCTCCCACAGTCACGGTGTCCCAACAAACAACGACTCAAAAAGCTCAAGCTCTAAAACATTCTCTTTCAGCAGTCCAGTCTAATCAGCGGGTGCAGACTATTGTTGGCAACCAAGTCTTTTTGTCTGGACAAGCCCAGGCGGTCTACCAGAAATAATGCCTCGACCCGGGAAGACTGAGGACGATTGCAGGTCTAATGAATCTGCGATCGCGGATTTGGGGCAACCCAATTGAGCACCAAAATAATCGGTGGAAAGAGACAGAAGCAATAGAGGCCCATTTTGTAGGACCCTGCAAAATCCTTGAATAAGGCCATCCAAGACGGGCCAATGGCGCTGGCAAAGACGATACTCATCATTTGCACCCCTGAAATGGCTCCTAAATGAGTCCGACCAAAGAACCGGGGTAACGCTACCGCAGATAAGGTGCCAAAGCAACCGCCGCTCGCGCCTAAACCTGCAATGGCTAGCCCGCGTAAAGCAGCACTATCGAGATTTGCCATACAGGCGATGCCAACCCCCAGGGCGGTCATCATTCCCATAAACAGAAATTGCAAGCGAATTCGATCGGCAGCTAGGCCCATTAAGGAGCCTGTTAGGGTCGACACCAAGGCCATAGGCAAAAAAAGCGCCACGGCATGGGCTTTGGTTAATCCCATTTCTGCCCCCAAATCAACGATATGGAAGGTGATTCCCGTAATCGCTAGGGCTTGGCAGGATAAGGCTAATGTCACTGACCAAAATGCCAGAGTTCGAAGGGCTTCACCTCGGGTAAAATCTCGGGGTTGCTCGGCTTGGACCAGAAGTGGGTCTGGAGCAGAGAGAGCGAGTTTCCCATCCATAGATAGCCCACATTCTTCGGGGTTATCTCGATAGAAAATCCAGCCAAAACTGCTCATCCCTAATCCGACGATTAACCCCATCCCCACCCAGGCCCAGCGCCAAGTTACTGCTTCGATCCAGGCATTGAGAAGGGAAGGCGTAGCGGCAAAGCCAAAGGAAATAAAAATACCCGCAATGCCTGATGCTAGCCCACGACGCTTATCAAACCATTTCCCTAAGGTGTTGCGACTAGACAGGGTCAGCATCCCTTGACCACTAAATCTCAGACTTGTGAATCCCAATACCAGCAAGCCGAAAGCAATATAAGTTGAGTTGGGAAAATGTAGGGCTAGGCTCAGAGATATGGCGATGCGATCGCACACGCTCATATATCCCAAGGTCAGCCCCAACCATACCGAGGCCAACACCACCGACAGGCGCGTTCCAAATCGATCGAGAAACACCCCCCCAAAGGGCAACAGCAATCCGCTGGTCACCGTGCCAATCAGATAGGCATTGCTGAGCTGCAGCCGTGATACCCCCGTTGCCTGAATCAGGTAATCCGTAAAGACACTAACCCCCATCGTCTGCCCGGGGATACTCATGATGATCCCGATAGTGCAGGCGGCTAAAATCGCCCAGCCATAGAAGAAAGGCAGTTTTCCGGGGTCAAAAGGCCAATGGGGATGGAGCAGCGGATGGATCTGTGACGAATATTGATCGGTCCGCTGCTTAGACAATTTATTTCGCAATCTCATGCAAAACCTAGGGAGACGATGGGCGCAGAGTCTTCAGCTTAACGAATTAGCAGGCGCTGATAGAGCGAATGCTTGCCCAAGTGGTGTTGAATATTAATCCGCCGAGAAAAATCGGTGGAGAGTGCACGGGTTCATTCTCCACAAAAACTATTTCCTGGTAACCTGCTGCTGGAGAAAAACAGCACCGTTATCTGTACCCATATCAAATCCACCATCCAATATTCAGGCACCCCTCGCCACTCATTCTGATTCCACTTTTCAACGTCGATAATCTTCAGCAATCTGATCACCTCACCTCAGAGGCCCATCATCCTCCTCTCAGATTCCAGTTCTAGATTGAAGTTAACCACAAGCGAGGCACAGAAGATGACTCCGAAACGTATACTCTCCACCACATTACTCAGCTTATCCGTTCTCACAATTGGCATCAGCGAAGCCAAGGCTGCCGAGATTGGTGTGTCCTCCGATCTGAAAGAACCCCAACTCGTCTCCTTAAAATTCAAAAAATTCGGTCATCGTCGCCACGGATTTCACGGTCGCCGCCGCTTTCGTCGGCGTCATCATGGTCGACGTCGTTTCCGCCGCTTCCATCGCTCCCCTAGTTTTGGTTTCAAGAAATTCAAGGTTTTGAAGAAAAAGCATCACGACAAACCCCATCACGATCATGAGTTTCACCCTGACCAGAAAGGTTTTTTTCGATAGTCAGTATGCCTTTCAGTTCAATTGAATTTCAGGTTCAAGAGCGTCTTGATGCAAATCGGTTGACTCCGGTGCAAACACGATCAACCCCCGGGGAATGCACTCCACCTCGATGGGGGTTGTTCCCACCATCTCTCCATCGACCACCACTTTCTGGGGGGGATGGGTTTTTACCTTGACGCGATGGGTTTGCAGATTGATAATGTCATCTCGATTGGTGGGTTTGCGCATCAAGGCAGCCCCCACTAAATTCACCATCGCCCCAACGGCTTCCAAGTCAGTTTGGGGGGCACCAATGGTAATATCCAGCAGTCCATCATTGGCATTAACGATTCCAGCCCCTTGGGCCATTACCGAAGTAGGGGGGGCGGCATTGGCAATCGTAACCGCACCGGCATTAAAGGTTTTGATTACGCCTTCAACTTCAATCTCCGTTTTAAAGAGTTCTTGCTGATTAAACTGCTTAATCCCTTCCATAATGTAGGCAAAGGCCCCCCAGCGGTTTTTGGCTTCTCGGTCAGCCCGCTCAATCACTTCCGCCTCTAAACCAATCCCGGCCAACAGAATCATGGGCTGATCGTTACACTTGGCCACATCCACTACCCAAGTCTTCCCTTGAACAATAATGTTGCAGGCGCTTCGAATGGGCATAAATCCCTGAGAAATATTGAGGGCTGCCGCAAAAGCATTGGCGGTGCCTCGGGGAATAATCCCCAGAGGAATATTGGTTCCTATCAGTGCTCCTGCCACAGCGGAGATGGTGCCATCTCCACCAGAGGCCAAAATTAGATCGGCTTGCGCTGCAATGGCATCTTCTACCAGTTCGCTGGGATGGGTATCTGGAGTGGTCAAATGCACCACCAGTTCCATGGCTGGACTGAGGCGTTCTTCGATCAAGGTTAGATCGTGATCGGCATTGCCTTGGCCTGAGACTGGATTAAAAATGAGATGGGCAACACGGGTGCGGCGCAGTTGCTCTAAGATGGCTGCCGCAGTGGCGATATTAATAGCGAGGGGCACATCATAAACAGCACAAATTCGCTGCAGGGCCTGAATATCGGGTTCATGAGGTTGGGCATATAGTGGATCGACCAGGAAAATAACGGCGGTGACGTTTCCCTCGGCGACTTGGGTAGAGATTTGGGCGTCCCCTCCCATGGGTCCCGACAGCATTCGCTCCACATCTAGGTTGGTGGCGTCTTTGATCCGCTGTCCGGTCGTACCGGTGGCGATAATGCGATACCGACAGAGAACGGGTTGGTATTGCTTGGCAAATTCAACGATTTGATCTTTTTTGTGATCGTGGGCGATCAGTGCGATCGTAGCTGCCATCCCTTTGCCTTGACTTCAAAACCTTTGTTTTTTATCGATCATACGGTGTTTCGTATGCTTGGCAGCGAATATCCATTCATGTTGAGAATGCGCTCCGTACAACATCCTTATTACGGGGAAGTCGCACAATTATTCAGGGGTAGCTTCCCTCAACTTGGGAAATAGGTCATCAAATCACCAAAAAGTGGCTCTCAACAAAATCCAAATATAAGCCTTGAATCTCAGCGGCTTAACTTCTCCAACAGGGGCGAGAGGAGTGCTGCATGTTGCAAATCCTACTCCCCTCGCTGAATTTCAATCTGTTTATGGCTGCCTTCACCTTAGAAAGGCACGGCTAGATTTAGGCTGGAACAAGCTGCACAATCAACGCCCGTCGATCAAAGATTTGAACTTCACCCACCTGGCTTAAATCCGTGATCACTCTTTGTAACAAATCTGTAGCGCGATCGCGATGTTGATGCTCTCGACCTCGCAAACGGACTTGGAACTTAACGCTGTCCCCTTTTTCTAGCCACTGCAATGCTCTACTAATGCGGACTCCATAATCAGCCTCACCTACATTGGGGCGGAGTTTGACTTCTTTGAGGGAAGGTTTGGAAGAAGACTGTTTCTGCTTTTTTTTCTGCTCGTATCGATAC
>NZ_JANQOP010000022.1 GCF_028285745.1 Acaryochloris sp. IP29b_bin.137
GGCGGAGATGGAATCTCCTAAGACAAAGGTGTCGGCATCGGCTCCGCCTAATAGGGTGTCGATGGTGTTGATGCCGGTATGACTGTTGTTGGATGCCTGGACGCCATCAAGGATGTCATCTTGGGCGCCTCCTTTGAGGGAGTCGTTGCCTTTGCCGCCCCAGAGCTGGTCGTTGCCTGGGCCGCCGTCGAGGATGTCATGGCCGTTGCCCCCTTCGAGACTATCTTGACCGGTGTAGCCATATAAAACATCTTTACCGCCATTACCGTATAAGACATCATCGCCTACGCCACCATCAAGGAGATCGGCTCCACCTCTGCCATAGAGGGTATCGTTGTCGTTTTCTCCGTATAGAGAGTCTTTACCGGAGCCACCATCTAGAAAATCAGCACCGTCGTATCCAAAGATAAGGTCATCACCAGCATTGCCGTAGAGGAAATCATTACTGACATCTCCAAAAATTAAGTCATTCCCCTCTTGACCACGAATGGTATCGTCACCAGCCCCGCCATTTAAGGTGTCGTCGCCAGAGCCACCCTCAAGAGAATCATCGCCTAAACTGCCGTAGATCTCGTCATTTCCCTCTTCCCCAAACAGCGTATCGTCACCGTTATAGCCATATAATGTGTCGTTCCCTTTGCGGCCATAAACGATATAGTCAACTAGGTCTTCCCAGCCACCCCAAATATCATCTCCATCGCTTAAGAAAAAAGTTTTTGTAATTCTCACTGGTGTATTCTCTTTATGTTTATCTAACTGCGCCGTATTTTCTTGAGATTTATGAAAAGCTTGCACTTATCTTTTCGATAGACTTATTAACCTTTTTGTGGGTTGTCTGCTTGGCTTTAACTGTTTAAGCTTAAAGACTGAAGTTAGCTAAAAGGTCAATAGTTTCATCGATAAATATTCCTTATCAATCAGATATTTATGCTCATATAAAAAGCAATCAAGCTGCGATAAATACAGCTTGAAAAGATTGCATTAAATAACTATTTTGTTTTGAATGACTTGTTTTTATCTGTCTGCTAATGGTTACTAAAATCAGAAAACTATAAGGTAAATCCTGTCAGCGATCCTTGGTTTTTCAGGCATGTGGGAATGTTTACAAAGCTTAAGCCAACGTTGAAGTTATAAGCGGTCAAAAACAGTTCAGATAATATCTGCAACCCATGCTTATCTATTGACCGGGTGTTCTTTAAATCCAAAACAATGTACTTGCTGCGGGTAATGGCTTCGCAGATGGTACGGAAGATTTTTTCTGTGTATTTTGCTTCACTTTGAGTTAAGTACTCAGGCATCTCTAAGACATAAGGTTGATAGCTTTGACATGCTGCACAATTTGTTTTTAAAGAGGTCGCGACATGGTCTTCCAATAAGAGGGTGTAAGACATAGCGAATTGCTCCCAATAGTTGCATTCGGCTCAAAGTCACACTGAGTGCTTAGCAAGCCAACTCATCTAATATGACAACTCGATGTTTGCGAACTTGTTTTCGTGAGTGAAAAATCAGTATAACTTCTGTATAACAATCAGGGTTCGTTGGAGATGAACCTTAAATTATGGGTCTGGATTATGAGTCGAGAAATGATTTATCAGGGGAAATCTTAAGGGGTAAATTGGCGTAGGTGATCTGAATAGAGTTGGCCCAACTGTTGGGCAACCCCTTGCCAGCTAAACGTTGTTTCCACCCGTTTACGCGCAGCTTGTCCCCATTGGTCCCTCAATGGTGGATCGGCCAGTACTTGATCAATAGCGCGGGAAAAGCCAGCAACATCTTTGGGGGGGACCAGTAAACCTGTTTCATGGGGCAAAACGGTGAACTGAAGCCCACCCACATCACTGGCAATAACGGGGGTGCGGCTAGCCATTGCTTCAATTGTGACTAGACCAAAGGGCTCGTAATGACTCGGCACGACGCAGACATCGGCTGCGGCATAGTAGTCTGGCAGGGCGTCATTGCTAATTCGTCCAGGAAACTGGGTATGGTTAGCCAGATCTAAGTCCTGAACGATACCTTCGATGCGATCGCGCTCCAATCCATCTTTCCCGCCAGGACGACTGCCTCCCCCAATAATCAGTTGTAAGTTATCATCCGCCCTAAATTGGGATTGGGCCACGGCTCTAACGAGGGTTTCAATGCCTTTGCGGGGGTCAAAGCGGCCAATGTAGAACACAACTTTAGCGTCTTGGGGAATTCTCAGTTTTTGGCGCGCTGCTGTCCGAGTGATCGCCCCATAGCGATCAATGTCGGTACCACAAGGGATAATCTGGATATTGCCAAGGGAGGAGAGATGCGATCTCATATGCGCTTCTTCCTGCGGACTGGTGGCCACGATACAGTCCGCCGTTTCTAGACACGTCTTCTCGATCTCAAGCCGTGTAGTGGCAATGGCTGGGATATTAGGAACATTGGCATACTTCACCGCTCCCAAAGAGTGATAGGTATGCATTTGCGCTAGGGGTTGGTGATTTTTCAATTCCATGCCGACCCAGCTTGAAAGCCAATAGTTGGTATGCACCAAAGGGTATTGAAAGCCTTCTCGCTGTTGAAATGCTAAGAGCTCACTGACAAATTGCGGTAAATAGTCAAAGATTTCATCCCGACTGACAAATTCTGCGGGACCAGATGTGAGACGGATCGTGCGGCAACCGGGGCAATGTTGAACCTGCTCCGCTTGCAGTGGATTTGCTTTGCGCGTAAACATATCCACCTGCCAACCCAAACGGGCTAGCGCCTCACCGACTTGGCGGACATAAACATTTTGGCCTCCTGCTTCTTCTGCACCGATCTCAACTGCAGGATCACCATGTACAGAAATCAGTGCAACTCTGGTTTGCTGTCCATGGGGTGAGATTGGACTCGATGAACTCATGACCCTGTGCAGAACTAAGTAACACTTAGCAAGAATACTTCCAAAATTTACAAAAGAAATCAACAAATTTTTATACAAAGCATAGCCTACAACTATACCTTCACTGATGGAATTACCGTGTTTCTATACAATCGGCAAACGATTGATGCCTGATCCAGAAACGATCCCGGATGTGATCCCTACCCATAAGCTGGGGTTTTGGTTCCCATTAGGCATAGAAAACCGCAATTGCATACCAACACTTTACATATAGATTTAATGCAATGTACATTTTAGTTAGCATTGATTAAAATCAACCAAGAATCCTAAGCCATGCAGATAACGAATCGAATCCATTTCCGAAACTTCAGCGGTGACCTCTTTGGGGGGATCACCGCTGCTGTCATCGCCTTACCAATGGCCCTAACCTTTGGTGTTGCTTCTGGAGCAGGACCTGCAGCAGGCCTCTACGGTGCGATTCTCGTGGGCTTTTTTGCAGCCTTGTTTGGAGGGACACCTACCTTAATTTCTGAACCCACGGGTCCCATGACCGTGATTATGACTGCTGTGATTACCAATTTGACGGCGGCGGCGGACGATCCCGAGAAGGGCTTAGCTATGGCCTTTACGGTGGTGATGATGGCCGGAGTCCTCCAAATCCTGTTTGGCGTTCTGCGCTTAGGAAAATATGTCACTTTGATGCCCTATACCGTTGTATCTGGCTTTATGTCAGGGATTGGTATTATTTTGGTCATTCTGCAACTGGGACCTTTCCTCGGAGAGAAAGCACCTAAAGGTGGAGTACTGGGAACGCTGGGAGACTTACCCAATCTGTTGTCTGGGCTCAATTCCTCAGCATTGTTTTTGAGTCTGCTCACCGTTGCTGTTATTGTCCTGATTCCCATCATTGTGCCGACTCAGTTCAAGAAGTGGTTCCCCCCTCAATTGATTGCCCTATTAGTGGGTACCTTGGTTTCCATGTGGTTGTTCCCAGGGGCCATCGTCGATCGGATTGAACCCTTTAATGCAGGGTTACCCACCCTCAGGATGCCCGTTTTTACGTCCACGGAATTGCAATTGATGTTCGTGGATGCCATGATTTTGGCGGTTTTAGGTTGTATTGATGCTCTATTAACGTCCGTGGTGGCCGATAGTTTGACTCGCACAGAGCATAACTCCAATAAAGAACTGATTGGTCAAGGGATTGGCAATCTGATGTCTGGACTCTGTGGGGGAATTGCCGGTGCTGGCGCTACGATGGGCACGGTTGTCAATATCCAAGCTGGTGGACGCACGGCTCTCTCAGGGCTTATCCGTGCTTTTATCCTGATGATTGTGGTTCTGTGGGCGGCCCCCTTAACCCAAAATATTCCCTTAGCGGTGTTGGCAGGGATTGCCCTCAAGGTGGGAATTGATATTATTGATTGGGATTTCTTAAAGCGTGCCCATCAGGTGTCTTGGAAAGGAACCGCCATTATGTATGGCGTCATTGCCCTGACCGTGTTTGTGGACCTGATGGTAGCTGTTGGGATTGGGGTATTTATTGCTAACATCGTCACGATTGATCGCCTCAGTATGCTGCAGTCCAAATCTGTAAAGGCGATTACCGATGCAGATGATGAAATCCAGCTCACTGAAGAAGAGAAAAAATTACTTGATCAAGGACAGGGACGAATTTTGCTCTTTCACTTGAGTGGTCCGATGATTTTTGGCGTAGCTAAAGCCATCTCTCGGGAACAGAAAGCTCTAAAGTATTGCGATGCCCTCATACTGGATTTAAGCGATGTTCCTCATATGGGCGTTACGTCTTCTTTAACTATTGAAAATGCTATTGATGAGGCCCTGGATAAAGGTTGCTCCGTTTTCGTGGTGGGGGCAGCGGGCCAAACTAAGCGTCGTCTTGGCAAATTAGGAATTTGGGACCGCATTGCTCCTGAGAATTTATTATCTGAACGAGTGGACGCTTTACGGCAAAGTGTTGATGAGCTGGATCGCTTTGCGACCTCTAGTTAAGCAGGTCGCGCACATGGATTGACAGGCAACGTCAACCCTGTTTTTCGGATTTGACTGATTAGTGTTAATTGAAGTTGTGATATGAACACATTTATCAATACGTTATCCATAGCTCCGTTAGGCGGAATATCTCAACCTTGGCTACTAGCAACAGCAAATGCAGATGAGGCGCCCCTCATCCTCTCAGGGGTACTCCTCAGCCTAGTGGTCATTTATCTGGCTAGTAAGCTTGGCGGTGAGTTATCACAGCTCTTAAACTTACCGCCTGTATTAGGAGAACTAGTCGGAGGGGTGGCTATTGGGGCCTCAGCCCTGCACCTGCTGGTTTTTGCGGAAGGTGGCACAGTGGCTGCTGATTCTGCCTTAATGCCGATTCTGCAGTTTATTGGTGGCAATCTCAGTGCGGAATCGATTACCTCAATTTTTGAAAGCCAGAGCGAAATCATTGAGATTTTGTCTGAGCTGGGAGTGATTATTCTGTTGTTTGAGATCGGCTTAGAGTCTGATCTGCGTGAACTGACAGAAGTAGGCTATCAAGCGGTGTTAGTGGCGGTAGTCGGTGTAGTAGCGCCCTTTGCGGCGGGGACTGCCGGACTGGTTCTGCTGTTCCATATGCCCACAATTCCATCGATTTTTGCCGGGGCAGCGTTAACGGCAACCAGTATTGGCATTACCTCCAAGGTGTTGTCTGAATTGGGCTTTCTCAAATCAAAGGAAGGCCAAATCATTGTCGGTGCCGCCATTATTGATGATGTCTTAGGCATTATCGTTTTAGCTGTGGTGGCCAGCTTAGCCAAAACCGGCGAAGTAGATATTGTCAATGTCCTGTATTTGATTGGCAGTGCCACGGCATTTTTGGTTGGCTCCATCCTGTTAGGTCGATTCTTTAATCAAGCCTTTGTGACTATTGCCGATCAGCTCCAGACTCGCGGGAAGCTGGTGATTCCTGCTCTAAGCTTTGCGTTTGTCATGGCTTTCCTGGCCAATGCAATTCATCTAGAAGCAATTCTGGGGGCCTTTGCCGCCGGTTTGGTGCTAGATGAAACCGATAAGCGCAAAGAACTGGATCAACAGGTGATTCCTATTGCCGATATTCTCGTCCCGATTTTCTTTGTGACGGTGGGGGCTAAAGCGGACTTAAGCGTTCTCAATCCAGCAGTGCCCGAAAACCGTGAAGGTTTAGTGATTGCGGCTTTTCTGATTGTGGTTGCCATGATTGGCAAGCTGATGACAGGGTGGACGGTTGTTGGTCAGCCCGGCATTAATCGTTTCGCGATTGGCGTCGGCATGATTCCTCGGGGTGAGGTCGGCTTGGTTTTTGCCGGGATTGGTTCAGCCAGTGGTGTTTTGGATAAGCCCTTGGAAGCGGCGATTATCACGATGGTGATTCTAACGACCTTTGTGGCTCCGCCGTTGTTACGGGTGGCCTTTAAAGGCGGTGCGATCGCAATTGAGTCTCCGGCCAACTAGCACCTGTCGAGAACTCTGATACTGGGGTGCTATCGCAGTTCTTTCACTCAATTTCTCGCACCCCATTATTTTAATTAACCCTTTTTAAAATCACCATGTTAGAAGCGTTTATCTTTGCGACGATTCTCTGTGGCTTTTTCGGCATCATCCTCAAGCAAAATCTAATGATGAAGATTATTGCCATGGATGTGATGAGTACTGGCGTTATTGCCTATTACGTCAAGATCTCAGCCCGACAAGGATTTTTCACCCCCATTCTCACAAATAGTCATCAGGGGGCCTATGCGGATCCGGTCCCCCAAGCCGTGATTTTGACAGCAATTGTAATTGGTTTTTCGATTCAGGCTTTGATGCTGGTGGGCGTCATGAAGCTCTCCCGCGACAATCCCACCTTGGAAAGCCGCGAGATTGAAAAGACCTACACACCATGAATACCCTGACAATTATTTGGATAGCCCTGCCGTTTTTCGTGGGGTTTGTAGGGTATCTAGTCCCTAAAGTTGATCGATACTTAGCCTTGGCCATGACCTTGGTGTCTGCCAGCTATGCTGCTCGGGTGTTGATGGAGTCAGCCCCACTGATGGTGGAGCTGATGGATAACTTTGGTGTCACCCTCCAGATTGATAATCTGAGTGGCTACTTTATCTTGACCAATGCCCTAGTCACGGCTGCTGTGATTTGCTACTGCTGGGGGACAGGGAAATCCGCATTTTTTTATACCCAGACCATTATTCTGCATGGCAGCGTCAATGCCGTCTTTATTTGCGCCGACTTTATTAGTTTATATGTGGCCTTAGAGGTGATTGGCATTGCCGCCTTTTTGCTGGTGTCTTACCCCCGCACCAACCGGGCGATTTGGGTGGCCCTGCGCTACCTGTTTATCAGCAATACGGCCATGCTGTTTTATTTGGTGGGCGCTGTGTTGGTGTACCAAGCCAACAACTCCTTTGCCTTTACAGGCTTAGAAAAGGCACCCCCAGAAGCCCTAGCCTTGATTTTCCTGGGACTGCTGACCAAAGGCGGCATCTTTGTATCGGGGTTGTGGTTACCCTTAACCCATTCCGAATCTGAAACTCCTGTCTCTGCTCTACTTTCCGGCGTTGTGGTCAAAACAGGCGTCTTTCCTTTGGCTCGGATGGCCTTAATGGTGGATGCAGTTGCCCCAGTGATCACCCTATTTGGGATTGGCACCGCCTTTTTGGGGATTAGCTTGGCTCTCTTCGAGCAGGATACTAAGCGACTGTTGGCCCAAAGCACCATTTCCCAACTCGGATTTATCCTGGCTGCCCCTGCTGTGGGCGGGTTCTATGCCTTGACCCACGGATTGGTGAAAGCCACCCTCTTTTTAACCGCAGGCACCTTGCCTAGTCGAGATTTTCAGGAGTTACACAAGCAGCCAATTCCACGTTCTCTATGGTTAGTTCTGGTGATGGCCAGCTGCTCCATCTCCGGTATTCCCCTCTGGGCTGGATTTGCCTCTAAGGCTTTAACCCTAAAAAGTCTACTGCCCTGGCAAATGCTCGCTCTCAATATTGCCACCGTAGGCACCGTCGCCACCTTTGCCAAATTTATCTTTTTGCCCCATCAAAGGGGCTCCAAGGCGATTCGACCGGGATACTGGGTGGCGGTGCTGTTGCTGTTGGGGGGCTTACTGGCGGCCAATGGTGCTTATTACCAGGCCTATACCGTGGCCAATATCGGTAAAGCCTTAGCGAAGGTGGCGATTGGCTGGCTGGTCTATTGGTTAGTGATTCGACGGGTAGTGCTGAAACTGCCACGGGTGCAGGAGCAGCTTGAACATTTAATTGGGGGGATGAGCTTAATGTTGGTTCTATTGTTCTGGATGGTGTTGGCATGACTGGCTATCTGAATATTCTGCTGCGTTTAGCCATTTGGTTTTTGCTAACCGCTGATTTTGGCATTGCCAATACCATCATTGGCGTCTGTGTGGCTTTACTGCTGCCCCGTCGTGCCAATCCGGGAGCCTTAAAAGATTGGCTGCACGCGATCGGGGAAATTATCATTGCCATTCCCCAAGCCTTTATTGAGGCGATTGAAATTATGGTTCGTCCCCATCGCTATGAAGCGATGACGATGGAACATGTCAAACCGCAGCGCACTCCTGGCCTGATTTTTCTCGATATTTTCGTGATTACCTTTACCCCGAAAACCATTGTGTTGAAGTACCACGAGGAAGGGTTGTACGAAGTCCACCGGATTCAGCGGAGGAAGCAGTCATGAATATCATCCTGATTGCGATGATTCTGGCCCTGGCCATTCCCATTTATGAAGCCTGTCAGGACGAGGATGTGTGGCAGAAAATGCTGGCCTTTGCCAGTATC
>NZ_JANQOP010000023.1 GCF_028285745.1 Acaryochloris sp. IP29b_bin.137
GGCGGAGATGGAATCTCCTAAGACAAAGGTGTCGGCATCGGCTCCGCCTAATAGGGTGTCGATGGTGTTGATGCCGGTATGACTGTTGTTGGATGCCTGAACGCCATCCAGGATGTCATCTTGGGCACCCCCTTTGAGGGAGTCGTTGCCTTTGCCACCCCAGAGCTGGTCATTCCCTGTACCGCCGTCGAGGGTGTCATGGCCGTTGCCGCCTTCGAGACTATCTTGGCCGGTGTAGCCAAAAAGATTGTCATTACCATCGTCACCAAAGATGCTGTCATTCCCAGCACCGCCATCCACTAGATCATTGTCATCTCTGCCATAGAGGGTATCGTTATCGTCTTCTCCGTAGAGCGTATCTTGACCAGCGCCCCCATCTAACAAATCATTTCCACTAAAGCCAAAAATCAGATCGTTATCTGCATTGCCATACAAGAAGTCATCATCTTCACCACCAAAAATATGGTCGTTTCCAGCGCCCCCGGAAATAATGTCATCTCCAAGGCCGCCATATAGGGTGTCGTTGCCAGCGCCCCCATCCAGGGAATCATCTCCTAGACTGCCATAAATCTCGTCATTTCCGGCTCCACCCAAGAGGGTATCGTTACCGTTGTAACCGTAGAGCTTATCGTTCCCCTGCTTACCATAAACAATATAGTCAACTAAATCTTCCCAGCCGCCCCAAATATCATCACTATCCGTTAGATCGAAAGTCTTGGTAGTTCCCATGTATATACCTATCTAGTTATTCAAAAAACACAGGATAAATGACTTAGATGCCGATGACTAAAATAACTAGAACCCATATTTTTCGTTTGAGAGATTAGAGTGCTAGGAAAAATGATGGATAGGTCCTAAATTCCTAAAAAATAATTTTTATTCTAAAAATTAATAAGCACCAACCTCATTTTTATCCAAACTCAGGATATCGAAAAAATGCAAAAAAATAGTTATTTGTGATTATCAGAGATAAGAAAAACCATTTATCCAAAGTCAGGATAATTATTCTATTCAAGGGATAATACAGTGGAAACACTTAAATAATTAGCTAATTTCGCTATAATCCCCTCAATAGCCTAAGTGTATTTACTTAAAAACATGGTGTGCAAATTAGCTTTGGAATAATCACCTTGTCTGTAATGCTATCTGTGCAAATATTAAAGCTTGATTTGAGTGTATAGAAAGCCCTTTTTATTTTGGTGTTTACAGCCTTTTATGAGAATATTCGCATTAGCTTGATGAGGAAGTATGAGCTTTATACCCACTCAAGGGTTGAGAAAAAAGTCATCTTGCTGAAAATCAACTACCCTGTTGCAATCAGATGGGATATGAGAAATGTTTCACTCCCAATCTGTAGACTTGGTTTGGGCACTGGTCTATTAACAGGATCTACAAGGTCAAAATCCTTTTTTTCTATGGGCTTCAGAGGGAATAGACCTCTTGCAATATTCGTTGCATGATGTGTTACTGATTCGATTTATGCCGTAATCTGACTCAGATTTTTAGCTATCTACCACATCGTCAACTGAATTATGCAAGAGGTCTAATAGGGATCGAAAGTTCAAATGCTTATTCAATAAGGACTAAGGAAATCTAGATCCTCTTAAAAGACCAGTGCCTTGGTTTGAGATCTTTGTTCTTCGTTTCAAGCAACGGGGAATTCACCCCGACTAGATTAAAGTTGCATATCGCGTTAATCGGTTAATTATTCTTTGAATTAAAGCTGGACTCAGGAAAATAAAGATTTATGGCCTGGCAAGAAATTTATATTTCTTCACTATAAGTGCAAGATATTATCAGTAATTTCCATACATCTGTCATAACTGAAATTTGCGCGTCAGTGATATCTGAATCTGCCTGCCATATAGAAGCTTCTCTGCCACAACTGAACTTTGTTGAGACTCCCCCGCCAGTTATTAAAATTTAGAACGCTCTGGATGTTGTCCACCCCTATGACTTGAATGTCTATCCATCGAAGGAGTGGGTTGATGCCCAACAGATACGCTCTTATGCAAAGACCTGCATCGAGCCAATCGCTTCAATCCCTAAATCCCAACAACTTTTGGGTAAAACAGTTCAAGATTCTGATATAAAACTGGTAAGTCGTTTCAACGACATCAGCCAAAAAGAACAGTTCCAATTTTCCCTGATCTCCGAAAGATGCACAGTGGTTGGTCGGATTCTTTTGCGCTTAAGTTCAATATGCAGAGAAAGAACATTAAATCCGTTCACCCAGATAAGGAAAGGGGTAACGGTCCCCGGCACTCAGCGAGAAGGGATTAACTCAGTTTTCACCATTCGCTAACCTGAGTGAACCGAAAATCGATGGTAAAGAGAAGTGGTGCAAAGTAGCAGAAAATTCTTGAGATGGTGATACAAGGCTCCAACCCATTGGCGAATCTTATGGGGTTGACGTGTTGCGGGTATCAGGCGATCGCATTGTTGTAGCGAGTCGAGTTGCTGAAGCAAAGTTGAGTCAGTCTGGGCTAAAGCAAGGGGTAGACAAGCCCGTTGTCTCTGGCATGCATCACATAACATACAGAGTCTATTTCCTTACGAATGGGAGAATATCGAATAGTCACTAGGGGGAATGAAACCTGGATTATTGACGGACAAACCAACCTAAAAATTGCACGTTAGGTGGAATTCAACGCTCGGTTGAGGTTATCGGCCCTTGCAAATTTAGCAATCTCAGGTCGAAAAAGCGGTTGTCCTGGCTACAAAACTCGAACTTGTTAACCGCTAGATTTTGGGAAGTTGATCAATTTCAAAATACTGATAGAACTGGTTCGTGACTTGCACTCGGTAAGACCGTCCACTCGATTGACGTCGTTTTTGTACAAACCCCTGTTCCACTAAGTCATGAACATGGTGATAGGCCCCTGACCCTCTAAGTTCGACGAGGTCAGTTTGGGCGATGGGACCTTTGAGGGCTATTGCCGCTAAGGTTCTCAGAGCCCCCACCCCAATATCCACCGGCACCAGGGTATTCACCATACTTTTATAGGTTTGGCGCAGTTGAAGACTATAGCCACCATCCGTCTCAACAATTTCCAATGCGCTGTCCCGATGGGCATAGTCTTGCATCAGCTCGATTAAGGCATCTTCGGCATCATCGCGATCGCAATGGGCGTATTCCACAATTTTGCTGAGGGACAAGGGTTGAGCCTTAAGGTAGAGAATGGCTTCAATCACCGTTGCCAAACGGGGGGATGCGGCTGTTTCCGTCGTACCAACCACAGGGAAATCTCCTCGATCTTTGCTGAGACAAGTTGCCTTGCGCCAATAATAGCTCTTCTCATGGCGTTCGCAACATTTGGCCCGGATTTTAATCCAGATTGCTTCTCGTCAGTTCGACGAAAATATCTTTTAGGTTCGCCGCAGGAGTCATCATTCCCACCCAACCCGTTGATGGCCTTGAGAGAAACAGGTGAAATCGGGGATGTGATACGATAAATTATTCTGCCAACTTCATCTTTTAAGGGTTAGGTGATGTAACCTGATCTAAACCGATTTAGAATAAAAGTCCGTCATCCTTAGTTGAGGTATTTATGGCTAAGCGCCGCAACCTAAAAAAAGAAAAAGCCCTGCGAAATCAAGCTTATGCCCGGAAGTTCCGTAAGCGTTCTGGCTCTGGCCGCTTTGGTCGTCGACAGTATAATTCGAATCGTCAAGAATCCTCTTCTGATAACCAAAACGAAGAAAATCAGGAAAACAATTCTGATACAGCTACCGCTTCAGATTAGTTTTTTAGCATTGCTACGCTTTTTTCAGCCCGTTTCGACTAATTTAAGCTGAACACGAGCATCCAAGGATCATGTCGTTGTCCTTGGATGTTTTTGTGTGGCTACGTCCATTTTGTGGACCGCGAGCAAATCTTTCCCCAACCGCTTTTTCAGCCACCGCGATTGATCCCCTTTGAATAGTGCTTTCATCCCTTCAGCACAGCATCATGGGATTCTCAGAATCAATCCCTATGATGTTGAGAAGAGCCATAAAGGGGCATAAACAAACATGCGATAAATGGCTTGCGCTGCTCAAAACATTATTAAATGGCTTTTTTGGTATCCCCTATTCTCTTTGACAAGCTTAAATTAGAGTTGTCACCCTCACCAGAACTTAGGGGTACTATCGCAAGCGAACCGTTTAGTCCAAGGGGAGATGATGCAAACTATTCTTGCCGGGGATATTGGAGGCACTAAAACGATTCTGCGCCTGGTTGAAGCAGAACCCTCAGGGTCTCAATCATCCATTCCCCGATTAACAACGCTATCAGAACAGACTTACCCCAGCCAGGACTTTGCTGATCTTAGCCCGATGATTGAGCAGTTTCTATCCCAATCGGGGGCAGGGACACCCCCTCAGGCCGCCTGCTTTGGGATTGCGGGTCCGGTCATCGACGACACCTCAGAGCTGACCAACTTGTCCTGGTCTTTAAATGCTCGTCGCTTGGAATCAGAGTTTGGCATCCATCATGTGGCTCTGATCAATGACTTTGCCTCAGTCGGATATGGCATTTTGGGGCTTGATAAACAGGATGTTGCAACCTTGCAAGCAGTCCCTGCTGATCCAAAGACACCCATTGCCGTGATTGGCGCGGGCACGGGATTAGGGGAAGGGTTCTTGATGCCGAGTGTCAAAGGGTATCAGGTTTTCCCGAGTGAAGGCGGCCATGCAGACTTTGCCCCCCGCACGCCCATCGAGTTTCAACTGCTCGATTTCTTGCGGGAAGATATGAAGCTAGACCGCGTTTCTGTGGAACGGGTTGTGTCGGGGAAAGGAATTGTCTCGGTTTATCGATTTTTGTGTAGTTTAGGGGAGCATTCGGAATCGACCGAGATTGCCCAGGTCTTTCAAGCCTGGGACCAACGCACTGAGCCAGTCGAGAATTTAGTCGATCCAGCCGCTGCGATCGCACAGGCCGCATTGCAAGGTACCGATCCCCTCTGCCAGCAAGCCATGACCTTATTTGTGGACGCCTATGGTGCTGAAGCGGGGAATCTAGCCTTAAAGCTATTGCCCTATGGAGGTCTGTATATTGCCGGGGGGGTGGCCGCCAAGATCTTGCCTTTACTCCAGACGGGAGCCTTTCTCAAAGCATTCCAAACGAAAGGTCGAGTCAGTCCCCTACTGGATAAAGTGCCGATTCATGTTGTACTTAACCCCAAGGTGGGGTTGATGGGTTCTGCCATTTACGCAGCCCAACTCTCAGCAGATTCTTAGAATTTACCCGCATAATAATTGCGTTTAGTTCGACTGCTTGGGGACAGCATTCCGATTTCTCATAACCGTTCAGTCTTCTGAGGAGCTTTAGCAATCCATGACACAATCTTCTTTTTCCGGTGTGACCGTCACCCCCATGGATGTTCATAACCGCAAGTTGGTGAATAATGTTCATCCGCCGGATTGGGTCAATCCCACCCCCGTTGAATGCTATGACTTGGTCGTGATTGGCTCCGGTACAGCGGGGTTAGTCACAGCTAAAGGCGCAGCCGGTTTAGGAGTCGGCCTCAAAGTGGCTTTGATTGAAAAGCATCTGATGGGGGGAGATTGTTTAAATGTGGGTTGCGTGCCCTCTAAATGCCTGATTCGCTCAGCTCGTGTCGTTGCCGATATGCGGGACGCTCAACCCTATGGGATTCAACCGCCTGCCCAGATAGATGTCGATTTTCAAGTCGTCATGGAGCGGATGCGCGAGGTTCGTGCCCGGATTAGCCCTGTAGATTCTGCTGCCGCCGCTGCTAAGTCTGGGGTAGATATGTATTTGGGAGAGGGCAAATTTACTGGCCCCAATACCGTATCGGTTGATGGCAAAACTCTGCGGTTTAAAAAAGCCGTGATCACGACAGGTGCAAGGGCAGTTCGCCCCCGGATTGAAGGCATTGAAGAAGTCGGGTATCTCACCAACGAAACGGTGTTTTCCTTAACGGAGCTACCCAAGCGTCTCGCTGTGATTGGGGGTGGACCGATTGGCTGTGAGCTTGCCCAGTCTTTTCATCGCCTTGGTAGTCAGGTGGTGCTCTTCCATCGAGGGGCCCATCTAATGAGTAAAGAAGATGCTGATGCGGCAGAAATTGTCCAGCAAGCCTTTCTAAAAGAGGGCATCAAGCTGGTGTTGGCTTGTCAGATGAAGCGGGTCGAACGTACACCAGCAGGCAAAGTGATTCACTTCGTTTGTGATGGCCGAGAAGAATCTGTGGTGGTTGATGAAATTTTGGCAGGGGCAGGACGCGCTCCCAATGTCGATGGCTTAAATCTTGAGGCGGTAGGGGTTGAATATGATAGTCGCAAGGGTGTTGCTGTCAACGACTACCTGCAGACGACAAATCCCAAAATCTACGCGGCTGGGGACATTTGCATGAACTGGAAGTTTACCCACGCTGCTGATGCCGCTGCCCGGATCGTTCTTAAAAACACCTTGTTTTCGCCCTTTGGTATTGGCAAATATAAACTCAGTGATTTGGTGATGCCTTGGGTGACGTTCACGGATCCTGAAATTGCCCATGTTGGCTTGTATGAGGGGGAAGCCCAAGACAAAGGCATGGATGTTAACACCATAAAAATCTTGTTTGATGACGTGGATCGGGCCCTTGCGGATGGGGAGGAAGAGGGCTTTGTCAAAATCCACCTCGCCAAGGGCTCTGACAAAATTATCGGAGCCACCATCGTCGCCCGTCACGCAGGCGAAATGATCAGCGAAATTACCACGGCCATGGTTGGCAAAGTGGGATTGGGCAGTATGGCAAGTGTGATTCACCCCTATCCCACCCAGGCTGCAGCCATTAAACAGGCTGCAGATGCCTACCGTCGCACCTTACTAACGCCCAAAACCATTAAGTTCTTGGGACTGTTGACCAAACTCTCCTAGTCGTCAACTCAAGAACTCCAAAAATATTTGGCGCGTTCTTCTGTCCAGTTACAACTGGGCAGTATGTTTGGATGTTGTTATCTGTACCAAGGAAGACCTGAATGTCCTTAGCATTAGATTGCGATCGCAAGTGGTGGCACGGGGGAGTAATTTACCAGATCTATCCCCTGACCTTTGCGGATGGGAATGGCGATGGGGTGGGTGATTTACGGGGGATTATCCAACGGCTAGACTACCTCAACGATGGCGACCCGGATAAAACGGCTGACTTGGGCATTGATGCCATTTGGCTGTCTCCCGTTAATCAGTCACCGATGGTGGATAACGGCTACGATATCAGCGACTACCGGGATATTTGCCCCACCTTCGGTACCCTAGCGGAGTTCAAAGAGCTGATAGAGCAATGCCATATCCGGGGGATCCGGGTGATTATGGATATGGTGCTGAACCATACCTCCAATCAGCATCCCTGGTTTCTTGAATCTAGCGCTAGCCGCGACAATCCCAAAAGCGATTGGTACCTCTGGCAAGATCCAGGCTATAAGGACGGGCTTCCCAATAACTGGTTATCCTATTTTGGCGGGTCAGGTTGGACCTTTAATGAAGACCGTCAGCAATATTACTTTCACGTTTTTAACGAGAATCAGCCTGACTTAAATTGGCGCAATCCTGAGGTGAAGGCTGCCATTTATGACATGCTGCGCTATTGGCTCGATATGGGCGTTGATGGTTTTCGGCTAGATGCGTCTAGCGTCTATAGCAAGGACCAATATTATCGGGATAACCCCGTCAAATTCGGGGCAACGGATAAGAATGCTTACTATAACCAGGATCACCTCTACGACAAAGATTTGCCTGATAATCATGGGATTATTCGAGAAATTCGTGCTCTGATGGACGAGTACGAAGACCGGGTTCTGATCGGTGAGACCTTTATCGATAGCCGCTTATATGACTCCAATAGCTTCTATGGGGTCAATAATGATGAGCTGCATCTCCCCTTTGCCTTTGAATTTCCCTTTAGTCCTTGGTATCCCGGCTATTTACAACGGGAGATCGAAAAGAAGGAGCGCATCACCCCGACCGGAGCCTGGCCCACCTATTTTCTGGATAACCACGATTTACCTCGCCATTTGTCTCGCTGGATTGAATGTGCCTTATGCACGAACCCCACGGAAATTGCTAAAGCCGCAGCCACTCTGCTGTTAACAGTGCGGGGAACGCCAGTGCTATACTACGGCCAAGAAATTGGTATGGAAGATAACCTCGATATCCCCCCGGAACTACAACGCGATCAGGCCGTCGTGGCTAGTCCCACAGGAGAGTTGCCCCCGAACCGAGATGGGGCTCGTACCCCTATGCAGTGGGACGCGTCTGCGAATGCTGGGTTTAGCTTTGGCAAGGAGGTTACCCCTTGGCTCCCGGTTCATGCCAACTACCCGGAAATCAATGTCGAAACGACCTTAAAAGATAAGGAGTCGATCTTAAACTTCTATCGCAAGTTGCTCTATGTGCGGGCGCAAAGCGAGGCTCTCCGATTTGGCAGTTGGCGGACGCTGATTCATTACCCCTACGAGCATATGGCCTATCTGCGGGAGACAGCGTCTGAACAGGTGTTGATCTTAATCAATTTTGCCTATGAGAAACCTTTAGAGTTGGATGAGTCGATCACTCAAGAGGGCTGGACTGTTTTAGCTTCTAACCAATGGGAATCTGGCAAAACTTTGGCACTCCCTGAGAATTTACAATCCTTCGAAATTGATGTCTTAAGGAAAGCATAAAGTTCAGGCTACATTCCGAAATTATTGGTCCGTTCCCATAATTGTTATGCAGTTTCAATAAAAAACTCACGCCAACTCAGCTTCTGACAAGCGACCTACAATCGGTTCATACCCTTTCAGTTTTATAGCTTAAATGCCTGAGTCTGGCTAATTCACGAACTTTATCTAACAGACGTGAAGGTTGATTCTGGGTAGTAGGAGACTTTACTGTAGTAGGAACCTTGACGTGATAGGGCCGGAAATAGGGAGGTTAACCAATTACATGTCGCTTTTCTATCCATATCAGGATAAGGGGGTATACGTCAGACCGTCGTAGAACCATAGTTTAGATTCAATAAATCGGAGGACTATGAAAGAGTCAACAATTTTTGTTAGCGTTGGTGGAACTGCAACAGATCAACAAGAACTGTTTGTTCGTGCAGTTGAGGATCGTCTTCGTAGTGAGTCACTTGTTCCTAGAACTGTTGGGAGAAATACCTTCAGCTCAGAAGCTCCACTGAAAGCAATCAATAAACTCATGGATTCATGCTCAGGAATCGTAGTTATCGCATTGGAAAGAACATATTTCTCCGATGGGCTGGAAAAACGTGGTGGACCAAATGAGAGTATTTTGTCAGAAGTAAGACTTCCAACCTCTTGGAATCAGATCGAAGCTGCTATGGCTTATTCTAAAGGACTGCCTCTTCTGGTAATTATTGAGAACGGTCTAAAAAGTGAGGGCTTATTAGAGAAGGGCTATGATTGGTATGTACAGTGGGTGAATCTACATCCGACAGATCTCAATACTCCTGAATTTAATGGTGTATTAGCAAGCTGGAAGGAAAAACTTGATTCAGCACCAGAAAAAAAGCACTATCGAGATCCTTCCAAACTAACAATTGCAGAACTTATCGGAAGTCTTAAGCCTGTCCAATTTTGGTCTGTTCTCCTTGCCCTATCTGCATTAGTTGCAGGAGCTTTTACTTTAGGAGGAAAACTCAATGGTCTTGACAAGATAAATGGTACTGGAGTTCAGCAGGTTCCTGTACCATCCAACACTCCATAAATTTAGATCGTCTGAATTAGGTTGATCTAACTATTTAATGTGGAGGGACGCTCACATCAAGCGAATAGTTGGCATTGTATTACTTTACTCGCGCCTCTGATTAGATACCATTAGATTTCATTGACACCAAATAAAGTACCCAAAATACATCATCATTTAATCTTGGAATGTAGATCAGGTGGACAATCGCCATGAGTACCAACCGTCTACATGGAAGAAACTATTGCTCTGAAGTTTCTCTGGGTAAGGGCTTGGCTGGTGGAGTGATGTTGCGATCGCACAAAAACTGATCCACCCGATCCAAAAAGGCCATATCCTCCTTGGGAAAGTTCACAGAAATCGGTTGTTTTTTCGCAAACCATCCTTGCTTGGGAGGGGGTGCAGGCCGCAAAAAGTCAAAGGCCTGATTAAATTTTTGAGGCGTGGTCATCACGGGTGCATCCAAATGGCAGGGAATAATGCGGCGAAAATTCCATTGCGCCACTCGATCCGCCCACTGAAGCACTACCTCTGGATTGCGATTAAAAATCAGTTTCCGCAGAATGGGAGCCACAATCGGATTTCCATCTTGACGAAACGCATCGAAGGCACGCTTCCAGTCTAGATGCCACTGGACGGGGAATAAGCCAAAATAAGCTTTCTTAGATCGATCAGGAGCTTGTCGGGCATCCTTAAAGGTTTGTTTGGTGTTCACAACATCCAACACGCTCGGTTGAAAATAAAAGGCGAACAAAGCCATGCGTTGCCACCCTTTACGCCGAACCGTTGGCGTATCCTCAACCACATCAAAGGCATTATCCTTAGCATGAAACAGCATCGGATAGGGGGCAAACTGCAATACCTGAGGTGGATTGACGGGAATAGAAACAATCGAGTCTGTGATCAGCAAAGTCCTGGATGGTTTATGAAACAGAGCAACTTCTTCAAACGGCCCGAGTCCCAAATCCACTGGCCCTAAAATGGCATAGTCAAATTCATCCGCAAAGGGCGTATCGGCACTGTTGGCCGGGAGTTTTTGAGTTTGACGACCCGATAGCCCCAGCCAACTCAGGGGAATATTTAGCGGAAACGTCCACTGACTGGGAGAGACAAACACTTGGGCCTTGGGAAAACGTTTGGCAAAGGGGCCTGTAAATACCTTATGCTCAATTCCAGAAGCCGTCGGCAGGATAATGTATTTAATCTCGCCATGCTGTTCAATCAGGTCTTTGACCATGCGGATACATTCCCGCGTGGGCGCAACCGGAGCATACACCAATAACCCCCCAGCAGCTAACTTAATGACCGTCATCCGCACGGGAATAATCACGTAAAGGATGCCCTGGAGTTGCTCAAAGGTCCAAATTTTTCCTTTGACAATCTCCCGGCAAAGGGTGCGGCGTTGGCCATAGGGATACAAAGGGACAAAAGGCCAATAGGGCCAAGACCAATCCCTTGAGCGTTGTTGCGGTTCTAATGTTTTTTGTTCGCTGCCTTGAGTTGTTGCCACGGCACCTCATCCACACTTCAATAATGACGACAAAAAGATGATCATTGCCTCAATTTATGAGTGTAGTCAAATACCAGGCCAAAATGTTTGGGCTATTGAGTAGAACGGTTGCGGGTCCGTCTGAGTTGCCCTGAACACTAAGACTGAGACCAATTGACAGAGGAATTCATAATTAAATTTTGCTCTTGCAGGGGTAGGGGGGACTCAGGGAGTAAACTCGGCCATGAATTAGAGAGCCAAAATAAGCCAACCATAAGGACAACAATCATTGTAGCGTGACTGAAAATAATAAGCGTCTTAAATTCACTATCCATAATTTGGCTTCTCCCCATGAACGCCCAGTCCTAACAACTTAGGCCACCACATAAAACCAGATTGCCATAGAGAAGAGATATGCAGCCAAATCTGTTATATAAATCAAAGAAAAAAGGCCCAAAAAATAGATTTTAGAGCCTTTCGCAGGTGATATCTGCATTAGAGGATTTATAGGAGCTGACGCTCCTAATAGAAGCATGCGCTCCTATATATACCTATCGGGATTAGATTCCTCTTTTACGCAAAGATTTCGATAAAATTCCGAATAAATTTGAAAACGAGTTGCATGGAACCTGCAAGCACGATTGCGATGCCTACTTCAGGGGCGTATTCCGAAGTTGGGGGACTCCCTCTAAGGCCCTCACCCCCAGCCCCTTTCCCAATTCTGTCTCTATGGTAGAAGGTATGAACAGCGATCACAGGAACCAACCTCTCACTACCCTGAACGTACGACCCCTCAGACACGAAGGACAGAATTATAACCTCGGGGCCATCAGTGTCCGAGTCCTGACCAGTGAACTCGGGGATAGAAGTCAGTTTGCTAACGAACGACAGTTGTTTAGTTACACCAGATTGCCCCCCAGTGAACATTCGAGGGAGCAGAGCATCTGCAAAAGCCGCATTACCCAACAAGGGAATCGTCACCTGCGGGCTATTTGGATTGAAATTGCTTAGCGCGCTTGTCGCCAGGATCCAAATTTAGCCCGTCACTATCAGCGGCAGCTCGTATGGGCGGTCATGTTGGGTACGCCTCTGATGCGAAGCATTTCTAATCCCAGGCTATATGGGTTGCGATCGGTGGTTGTGTTGCAAAGTTTTTGGGACTTAGGAGAAGCATATTGATTTTATAGTGATGATAAAAAAACTTTAGTTTTGTAAAACATGCATATTTCCTACAAACATCTCAGATATCAGAATATAGTTAATCCTTCCTACCCTATTCCCATATATTGGGACGCAAGGGAAGTTGAGGTTAGCGTCCAGACGCTTAGAGTAAATTAGTTTGTGTCTTTAAGGGATATCGCAGAAAAGTAATGGCATTAAAACAATATGTCTTACTGTTTTCGATATCAACAATTGTTACTTATTTCAAGGAGAAAACAATGGCTTTATCTAAAGAACAAAGAGGAGAAGTTTCGAAGAAGTTAGGTGAATTGATTACTAAGGAATCAGCAGATGAAATCCGATCTGCTGGAGGTCTCGTTTGGTGTGAACCCTGCCCTTACTTTCCAGCTGCTGGATGCTTGGCATTCATTGGAGATTGTCATCCATAAGCAATAATACTTACTAGGAAGTCGCAACAGATTGGCGCTTCAGTCCGAATAGTAATATCATCTGCATTCTCCAAGCTTTAACCTGGCTAAGTCCTCCCCTATCCTTAGAGACACAGCTAGGTTAAAGCTTTCTATATTAAATTTGGCGTACGTATTGGGAAAAGTGCAGGGGACTATGGTAGCTTACAGGCTAAAATTCCAAAAGCAGTTGTGAATTTGTCTACTTTTTACCCTCGCTTTTCCCAAATATTAGCTTTTTTAATTGTCTTTGAGAGCTTAAGCTTTTCAAAGACTACCTTTGCTCAAGTTCCAATTACCTCAGACAACACCACCTCAACCCAGGTTATTTCTTCCGACAATCTGAATTTCACGATTGAGCAGGGCACTCTGCAAGCAGGCAGTCTTTTTCATAGTTTTAATACGTTCAGTGTGCCCGATGGCGGATCTGCTTGGTTTAATAATCCATCTGTGGCACATATTTTTGCCCGAGTTACAGGATCTTCAGCCTCCAACATCAATGGCTTAATCCGTACGAACGGCACTGCCAATTTGGTTCTTATTAATCCGCAAGGGATCCAATTTGGTCCCAATACTTCCCTCAATATTGGAGGGTCTTTCCTAGCGAGTACAGCGGAGGCTGTTATTTTTCGTGAAAATCAACGTTTCAGCGCCGTATCGCCGCAAGCTGCCCCTCTCCTTACTGTAAGCACGCCAGTAGGATTGCAATTTGGCAGTTCTCCGGGGGATATCCAAGTTCAATCGAGCTTGTTCGGCTTTTCTGTCCCTCCGCAACAAACATTAGCGTTGGTCGGTGGTGACGTTACGCTTCAATCCAGTTTCTTGACTGCTGCTAGTGGGCGGATTGTCATTGGTAGTGTGGCGAACTCAGGAGTTGTACCCGTAAGCCCAACGACCCAACCCGCAGGATGGACGCTAAATTTTGATCAGATATCAGAATTTGGAGATATCAGTCTTACTGGGGAAATTGTTCAATTTCCTATGTCTACAGTCCAGCTTGGATCTCGACTGATAACATCTGTAAGCTCAATAGATAATGACGTAAGTGGCGATATTAGCCTATGGGGCCGCAATATCACCTTAACAGGTGGATCGATATTAGACGCTGGTAATACAGGAAATCAACTGGGAGGTAACATTCTCCTGAATGCCACTGAAACCATCCAGATTATTGATCGGCCCATTCCTGGCGTGAGATCGATACCTAGTGGTTTAGTGACTGCAACCTTTGCCTTAGGACCAGCAGGCAATATTGAAATCAATGCTAAAAACTTTAGCGTGTCGGGAGAAACGGTTGCTATAACGGCCAGTTCATCGGCAAGAAAACTTTTTCAAGGCGGTGAGGTAGTAACGATCCCAGCAACAGGGGCCGCTGGAAATATTCTATTCAATGTTACTGATTCGATTACAGTTTCTGACGGTGCTTTTATTGGCGCATCCAGTTCTTTGGGCCTGGGCACTTCAGGTCAAATCGAGCTTAATTCCAGCACGCTGAATATTCTCCGGGGAGGTCGGATCGAGGCTTTTACCACTGGGCCTAATCCTGCAGGAGAAATAATTATCAACGCTTCTAAGGCCGTTAGGATTGATGGCGTCCTCTCAGAGCAAGGAACGTCCAGTAGTCTGGTTTCCTTATCTGAGCGAGGCGCGACTGGAGTAGGCGGTCCCATCACGATCAATACAGATTTGCTGCAGGTTTCTAATGGTGGGATTGTGTCAGCCCAGACCAATAGTGTGGCCGATGCAGGCAAGATCACGGTCAATGCCAACCAAGTCAGCCTACTCAATGGAGGGCAGCTAATCAGTACCACATCGAACCAGGGAGCTGCAGGTCAAATTGAACTCAATGTTCAGAATCTACTCACCCTATCTGGCACGGATGCAACGTTTGCTGAACGCCTGCAACAAGTTGACGAATTGCGCTTCGATCCCTTTACATCCTTTGTTGTTATTCCCATTGGGGTGCGGGCTGAGAGTAGCATTATCTCTAGTGCATTAGACGGCACATCAGGACCCGGAGGCTCTATTGACATCACGACTGGACAGCTGCAAATCGCTCGTCAAGGCATGATTTCTTCTTCCACGGCTGGCCCCAACAATGCTGGCAAAATCGATATTAGCGCTGTGCAAGCGGTCAGCCTCACCGATCCAGGGAGCGGCGTATTTGCACAGACCACCGATGCAGGCCGAGGCGGATCGATTTCATTTTTTACCCCCCACTTCCTGATTGAAAAGGAAGCTGTGGTGAATGCGAGTACATCGGAGAATGGGCCTGGAGGGAATATTTTTGTCCAGGCCAATCGCTTCACAGCCAGCCAAGGAGGCCAGTTGCTGTCCACGACATCGGGGCCAGGACCTGCAGGGGATATTACCTTGCAGGTGCGGGACAATATTACGTTAACTGGGGCAAATAGCGGGTTGTTTGCCAATACGACCCGTGACTCTTCTGGAGCAGCGGGCAGTATTTTTATTGATCCGATACAGGTGTTGATTGCTAACGGGGCGGCGGTGTCAGTTACTAGCTTAGGAACTGGCGAAGGGGGAGATATTCGACTGAGAGCTCGAAATTTAACCCTAGATCGAGGGCAGATTACGGCTGAATCTCAAATAGCGCGAGCAGGGGATATTCAGTTGGATATTGATAATCTCTTGTTGTTGCGAAACGGCAGTTTGATTTCGACGACTACTGGTGGAGATGCCATGGGGGGAAATATCGATATCAATGCGCTGTTTGTCATTGCTTTTCCGGTAGAGAATAGTGATATTACGGCTAATGCCCTGAATGGGCCGGGTGGCAAGATTACGATTACGACTCAAGGGCTTTTTGGGCTAAAGATCCGAGATTCATTGACGAACCAGAGTGATATTACGGCGTTCTCTCAAAATAATCCTGAGCTAAACGGGGTGGTGGAAATTATTACACCTGAGGCGGACCCGAGCGAGAATTTGTCAGAGCAACCCGATACGGTTGAAAAACCTGCAAAGATTGCAAAGGGGTGTAAGGCCCAAACGGCTGGCAGTAGTTTTGTGAATAAGGGGCGGGGGGGACTGCCTCAGAATCCTGCTGCAGCGCTCAGTGGGGAGGCGGTCTGGCAAGATTTGCGGACTCAGCGGGTTCAGCCGACTGGGCAACCTGTGGGTCAAGTTGGGTCTCAACGGAGTTCCCAGGTGGCTACTGCTCCTCCATCGAGGTGGGTGGAAGCTAAGGGGTGGCAACGACTTCCTGATGGCAAGATGAGGCTTGTGGGTCATTCAGCTAGTCACCATGATTTGCCTCCTACTGTTTCTTGTTAGCTGATATACCTTGCTAGTAAAGGGTTATGGTGTTTTGAACAAGAAATTTCAAAGTCGCTGTGATTTAAATTACAAACTTATGTAAATCTCTGCATAATTGCTATCTATTGCTCTGATGAGTAAATAATTCGGAATCTCATCATTGGAGGACACTGTCACTCTACTAGATTGTTAGGCTTCATGCATCATTCAATTCTCAACGTTCTATTGGTCTCTAGGAAAGGCCACATAATTTGTCAATTTTTCTAATAGTTGTCCTTAATTAATTTACTTCCTCTCTGGAGCTTTAAATAGCTAACTGTTCTAGATGAGATTACCCGAGTAATTGTTTATCAGTTTTCGCTAATTATGGGGTTGTTTATTCTCAAATTAGTATCTTTAGAATCACTTAAAATAGATACTATTGAGTCATCTCCTCAAACATTAGAAGTAGTAGGAGTATTTCTATCTTTATCTGTATGTTTAAGGATTTCATGGATCAAAAATTTTGGTAGTGATATTACTGACGCGATGGAGAAAAAGCATTTTCTTGTTACTCCAAGACTGATCGAGATTTTAAAAGTATTAAGTGGATCAAGTCTTACCTTAAAAACTATTGATTTAATTAATAATGGTACTATTAATGCAATAGATGGAATAGTACTCACGACAAGTTATAGCAATGATGTCAATGGCCTTAGCAAATTCGATCTTAAGATAAGATCGGGAGAGGTATTTACATTCATAAATAGCGAAAAAAAATCAAAGGAAGAAAACAAAAAAACGAATTGTTTAGAAAATCATCTGAATACTATATCCTCTGCTATTCAAGACTATTTTTCCCCAGAAAGAGTGGACTTAAAAGTGGCCGATAATTTAGACTTTTTGAATCGATCACGAATTATAAAGGTTGGCAATCTTAATGTATATAAAAATGAGCTTACAGAAGCTTTCAATTATGGCCAACCCATTACCTGCGTATACAATCGAGTTGATGGAGAAATTAATGCTCTGCAAATACGACCAAAAAAGATCAAGAAACCAGTTCTAGAGAAACAGTTACAGGCTTCACTAATTGAACAAGATTCTACCGTTCATATTCCTTTACCAATTGATTTAGAGTTTATTGGCAATTTTAGTGAGGGTCAAAAGTTAGCTTTTCGACAAGCAGCACAACGGTGGGGAAGTATTATTCGGGGGAACTTACCGCCAGTCATTATCAATGGCAAGAGAATTAACGGTATATCGATTACTGCTAGGGCTTTGGAGATGGATGGGCCTCATAATAGGCTTGCTCAGGCAGGTCCAGTACATTTACGGCCAGGTTCTCTACTACCTGCCACCGGAATAATGGAGTTTGACTCTGCTGATTTGACGCGAATGGAAGAGGATGGCAGTTTGCTTAATGTCATTATCCATGAAGTGGGTCATGTACTTGGGTTTGGCACACTTTGGGAACAAAAAGGTTTGTTGCAAGGCGTTGGTACAAATAATCCTAGGTTTACGGGTGTCAATGCTATGCGTGAATTTGCAGCTTTGATCGGGTTAAATAAGGCTATACCAATACCAATACCCGTGGAGAACATAGGGGGAGCGGGCACTCGTGATGGCCACTGGCGAGAATCGATATTTGGCAATGAAGTGATGACAGGCTTTTTAAACAGTGGCCTGAATCCGATCAGTCGACTCACCCTGGCTTCACTGCAAGACCTTGGTTACTCAGTCAACCCTAACGCTCCCAATCCTTTCATGCTCTCTAAAATTGAGAAACTAGCCATGATGGGTATGAGCACAGATAAGACTTGTCATTGTAGAGGATGTGCCATGTGTAATTAACAAATAGCTTGTGATATTGCCTGAAAGTATGCTGATAAGTGGCTAAAAGCAGTGAAGCAGTTGAAGAAGATGAACGCTAGAAATATTCAATCTTAAAAGGAGAAAATCATGACAGATACTCAAGATTCATCAGAATTTTTTGCTGTTACAGAGGAAACAATCAGAGCTCTAGTGCAAAAAATTGGCTTTGCTCTCAGTCAAGAAGATTTGCAAGCTATTTTCAATAAAAAAATCTTCGCGCCCAATTTACCAACTGGATGTATTACGGCACTAACTTACTGTGCGAACGGTGACCTTGAGACAGTTAGAATCGATGACATCACCTTTACAAGTAAGTCAATACAAAATGACAAAAATTCAGGACTTAACCTAAACGATTTCAAAGAAAGATTTCAAGAGGCTGCCAACTTTGGTCATAGTGTTAGATTAACGATAAATGAAAGTACTGAGAGCTCTAAAAACAAGATAGTTAGCCTCTCCGTTTTTCCTCATCGATGCCTTAATAAAGGTCGAAACAATATATTGTTGTCTCAACAAACAAATTGTATTGAAGGAATTAATTGTCCAGGCGATCCTTATGAATAACCGTAAAAGGGTGTTTAAAAAGTTTTCCAGAAGCTTTATCTGGCAAGGATTTTAGCCAAAACGTTCGAATCACTAAAAGCCAGATTTGACAAGGGTCCCCAAATATTTTTCAAACGCCCTCTAAAGTATATGATTCAGTTGTTGCACCAATTAAATTTGAATTAGCATTAGTCTTTGATCCTAATTTTGATAACTGATCATGAAATTATACGCTTGTATAGCTAATAGTATTGCTTTTGGTTATTTGGCTACAGCAGCTCTGGCTCGAGCCCAAGTTACCCCTGATTCAACTACTTCTAGCAACGTTACTCTATCCGGTAATATCTTTGAAGTTACGGGAGGTACATCCGCAGGTCAAAATCTATTCCATAGCTTTACCAATTTTTCTGTGTCTGAAGGTGATGTTGCTCGCTTTATTAACAATAATCCTACGATTCAGAATGTGATCAGCCGTGTGACAGGTTCATCTGCTTCTAAGATCTTTGGCCGCCTCGAAGCGGGTGGTTCAGCTTCAAACTTTAACTTATTCCTCTTGAATCCCAATGGAATTATTTTTGGCCCCAATGCGTCTCTAAACCTCAATGGCTCGTTTGTTGCAACAACTGCAAATGCTTTGCAATTTAGCGATCAAGGCTTTTTTAGTGCCTCTGAACCAAATGATCCCTCTCTGCTGACGGTTAATCCTTCTGCTTTCCTGTTTAATCAGGTTATTGCCAAGCCTATCGAGAACAAATCGGTGACACCATTAGGGCCAAGTCCATTAACCAGCTCTCCCGATTTCTCTGCATTTGGTTTACAGGTGCCTGATGGCCAAAGTTTGCTGCTTGTCGGGGGTAATATTCGCATGAATAGTGGAGGATTAAACGCCTTCAGTGGCAGAGTAGAATTAGGTGGTTTAGCTGAGCCAGGAACAGTTGGGCTAAAAATTGACGGTAGCCAAATGAGCCTGAGCTTTCCTGAGAATGTAGTGCGATCTGATGTGACTTTAACCAATGGGGCTATCGTTGATGTGAGTGGTACAGGTAACGGTAGTATTGCAGTCAACGCTCGGAATATCGAGATTTCAGGGAATCTCGATATTTCAAAAAGACGCTCTACACTTCAATCCGGAGTTGGGCTGGGTGTACAATCTGGCAACAACCCACCGAGTGATATTACTCTCAACGCAACAGATGCCTTAAAAATCAGTGATCGTGGAGTTGTTCTAAGTACTGTAGGGCTCTTCGCAACTGGCAATGCTAGTAACATCAGTATCCAAGCTGGATCTCTTTTATTAGAGAATGGTAGCGGGATAAACACCACCTCTCTTGGTGAGGGTGATGCTGGTGATATCACAATCGATGTCCGTGATGGCATCAATCTAAACAATAGCGGCATTAATAGTGTGCTTATAACTATTCTTGAATCTGCCCCAGCTAGAGGTAATAGTGGAAAAATCAATATTAAGGCTAGGTCACTTTCTTTAGCTAATGGCTCTGGTCTACAGACCTCTACTCTCGGAATAGGGGATGCTGGTGATATAGTCGTGAATGCTCGTGATTTTGTTTCGCTAGATAATACGAGACTTACGGGAACAACTAGACGGACTCAAATTATAACTTCAGTAGACGATGGTGGAGAGGGTAAAGGTGGAACAATCAATATCCAAACACACAAGCTTTCTTTAAAAAATGGCGCTCAATTAAGTGCTGGTGTTGCCCCTGGTGGAGAAGGTATTGGAGGAGAAATTCTGATTGACGCTACTGACTCTGTTGTCATATCCGGCTTCTCTGAAGAAAATGGATTTTCTAGTAGGTTAATTACAACTACCGAAGCAGGAGCGATCGGTGCAGCAGGAGATATTAGGGTAGATACAGATATCTTTCGAATAACAGATGGGGCGGTTGTTAGTGCTCAAACCCTGAACGCAAGTCCTGGTGGAGATATTACTATCAATGCCAATAGCTTTGAAGCACTAGATGGGGGTCAGATACTAACCACTACAAGTAGTAATGGAGATGCAGGAAATATTAAATTAAATGTGACAGATTCCATACTGTTATCTGGTAGCGATCCAACCTTTTTTCAACGGAAATCAGAATTTCTTGATGTAGTCCAAAATGAAGGACCAGCAAGCGGACTCTTTGCCAGCAGCCGTCCCGGTTCTCAAGGCAGTGCCGGGAGCATTATTATAGATCCTCAAATATTTATCATTCGTGATGGGGCGCAAATAGCTGTTAACAGCCAGGGTAGCAGTCCAGCAGGCAACATAACCCTGATGGCAGGAAACTTGACTCTTGATAACGGCACTATTTCTGCCACATCCACAAGTGGTCAAGGTGGAAATATAGATCTTGATATTAATAATTTATTACTGCTCAGAAATAACAGTAGTATCTCTGCTTCAGCAGGCAATCAAAATAAAGGTGGAGATGGTGGGAATATCACAATTAATACCGATCTACTAGTTGCTTTAGAAAATAGTGATATCACTGCCAACGCTTTCACAGGACGTGGAGGCAATATTCAAATTAATACCCGTGGTTTATTCTTATCACCCGACAGCGACATCACTGCCAGCTCTGAACGTGGAATTGATGGTGTAGTCGAAATCAACAACCCAGAAGTTGACCCTAGCCAAAGCCTTACCGAACTGCCAGAATCCGTAGAACCCCCGCAAGAAGTTGCTCAAGGTTGTCGACCCGGCCAAGCCCTCGGTAACAGCACCTTCACCCATATTGGCCGTGGCGGTCTCCCCCCTGGTCCCCACGAAACCCAAACCCCCACCAGCGTCTGGCAAGACCTCCGTGCCCACAATCTCCAGCCCACCGCCAACCCGTCTCAATCCGCCTCCCAAAAACCCACCCCCACCCCAACCATCACCGAAGCCAGGGGCTGGGTCAAAGACCCCCAAGGTCGCATTTACCTAACCGCCAACGTTCCTCAACCCTCTCAAGTTCCCCAACCCACCACCACTTGCTAGAGCCCTCAACTTAACCGAGAATAGAGAGCAAAATCGAGAATTTCAGCGATTTTCAGCAAGTATGAACTTGGGCAAAAGCAACCGGACAACTATCATGCTAGCAACCATGAGGAAGGGGATATCTATGGCTCCAAAACTGCTGCCCCTCAGTCGGAAAAGATTACGATTGTTAGGGTATGCCCTTTGCAGCGCCTGCTTAGTTCTCGGATTAAGCCTGGGGCAACATCCTGCCCTCCCCAAAACCCACCAGCTTTCCATCGACACCCCCGCGCCTCCCCAACAGCGCCTGGCTAATACCCCCGCTCAACTGATAGAGCAGGGCAAAATACACTACCAAGCTGGGCGATACGCCGCTGCGGTGGACGCTTGGACCCAAGCCGCTCAGGGGTATGAAAACCAGCCCCTTAATCAAGCTATCGTTCTGAATCAACTCAGCCTTGCCCAGCAAGAATTAGGGCAGTGGCAACAGGCCAAAGATAATATTCGCCTCAGCCTGGAGATGATTGGTGACCCGCCCGCCCCGGAGAACCTATCCATTTATGCCCAAGCCCTTAACACCCTGGGAAGTCTACAGCTTTCTCAGGGCAATCCAGAAAATGCCCTAAAGACCTGGGAGCAAACCACTCAGATCTATACTCAACTGGGGGATGATATTGGTCGCATTGGCAGTTTGATTAATCGCGCCCAAGCTCAGCAAGTCTTGGGGCTGTACCTCCAGTCCCGCAAAACCTTAGAAAAGGTGACAGCCGATCTGGATCAGCAAGCCAGTCCAGAGATTCGGGCAACCGGATACCGCAGCTTGGGGAATGTGCTGCGCCTCGTCGGTGATCTCGAAGACGCCGAGAAATATCTCAAGATCAGTTTAAAGGATGCCAAAACAACCGTGGCTCCCCAGGAAGTTCACACCACTCAACTGAGCCTGGGCAATACCGCCCGTGCCCGCCGAGCCTATAACGATGCCATTGGCTTCTATCAACAAGCCGCCCAATCCCCAATCCCCTCCACCCAGCATCAAGCCCAACTCAACCTCCTTAGCGTTTTAATTGAGAAGAAGGATTGGGACCAAGCGCAGCAGATCTGGCCCCAAATTGAACAGGAGCTGATCAAGCATCCCCCCAGTCGGCGTAATGTTTATAGCCAAGTTAACTTAGTCAAAAGCCTGGTGAGGTTGAATCGAGACTCATCTAGCCGTACCCCTGCCATTCGAGATATTGCAGATATTACGGTGCATGCAATTCAGCAAGCCAATGAAATAGCAGATCCTCGGGCTCAAGCCTATGCCCTAGGTAATTTAGGACACCTGTATGAGCTAGATAAACAATGGACTGAAGCCCAAAAGTTAACGGAGCAGGCCCTCTTCCTCGCCCAAGCTCATAATGCCAGCGAAATCAGCTACCAGTGGCAATGGCAATTGGGGCGGATTATGGATGCTCAACAGCAAACCGATATGGCAACCTCCGCCTATCGAGGAGCATTTCAAACCTTAGAGCATTTGCGAAAAGATCTTGTTGCCACCAATGCTGAAGCCCAATTTACCTTCCGTGACAGTGTTGAACCCGTCTATCGGGAACTGGTTGATCTATTGCTGCGGGGCAGCAATCCCAGCCAGGATAACCTGCAACAGGCCCGCAAGGTTATGGAGTCTCTGCAATTGACGGAGTTGGACAACTTTTTCCGATCTGCCTGTTTGGATGGACAAATCATCAGTATCGAAGACATTGATCAACAATCAGCGGCAGTCGTGTATCCGATTTTGCTTCCCGATCGTCTGGAACTGATTGCCAGCCTGCCCCAGCAGAAAGCGCTTCAGTATCAATCTATCCCCATTCCTCGACAAGAGGTTGAAGACACTATCGATCAGTTTCGGAAACAAATTGAAAAACCCTTTGCATTTATTGAAAGTAAAGAATTAGGGCAAACCATCTATAGCTGGCTAATTCAGCCCCTTAAAGCAGCCTTAGACGAGAGCCAAGCGGACACCCTCGTCTTTGTCTTAGATGGGGATATGCGCAATATCCCCCTGGCCGCGCTATACGATGGCAACCAATATTTAATCGAAAACTATGCGTTGGCCTTGGCACCAGGAATGCAGTTGATTAATACCCAGCCGCTCCAGGGCCGCAAACTCCAGGTGATTGCAGCGGGGATTAGCGAAGCGCGCCACCATTACCCACCCATCAAATATGTGAAGAAAGAAATAGACAAGATTCGTCAGCTGGTCACCACTGAAGTTCTCTTAGATCGGGGGTTTACCAGCGCGTCTCTCCGTCAGCAGATTCAATCTCTTCCCTATCCCATTGTTCACCTAGCGACCCACGGTAAATTTAGCTCTGAAGCGGAAAAAACTGTCTTGTTAGCCTGGGATAAGGAAATTAATGTTAACCAACTGAATGAGCTGCTACGCAGCAGTGAGCAAGTCCGCCCAGACCCCATTGAACTCCTGGTCTTAAGCGCCTGTGAAACGGCTACAGGAGATCGGAGAGCCGCCTTAGGCTTAGCAGGGGTCGCTGTCCAGGCAGGTGCTCGTAGTACCCTTGCTTCACTCTGGAAGGTGGACGATCAGTCGACGGCCTTGCTGATTGGTGATTTCTACGCTCAGCTCGTTCAACCGGAAACGTCTAAAGTTAAAGCCCTGCAACAGGCCCAAATTGCCATGATTAACAACCCCGACTTCCGACATCCCCTCCACTGGTCCGCCTTTGTCCTAGTGGGGAACTGGCTGTAGATTGATATTCATTAAAAAAATGCCAGGAGCCAGAATTGAACTGGCGACACGAGGATTTTCAGTCCTCTGCTCTACCGACTGAGCTATCCCGGCGCGGTCTTGACCTTTGCTAT
>NZ_JANQOP010000025.1 GCF_028285745.1 Acaryochloris sp. IP29b_bin.137
AAGGCTGGAGCCATTTTAATCTGTGTCGATGGAAGGCTATGCAGTGAGAGGGTTTCAGATAATTTGACCCATGGAATAAAACCCGAAATGAGTTGTAGGTCATCTCACCTAAGGCGGCATACCGGAAACCATTTGCGCTTGGGGTCTATAAAACCCAAGCGTATTTTCAAGCGAATATGGGTGGCTAAGCGGGTACGGCTAACAACTGATCCGCTTGCTTAACGGTTTCGAAGAAAAAGGCCGCATTTTCTTCTGGTGTGGTTGGTAGAATACCATGACCGAGGTTCATGATATGACCTTTGTTGCCAGCTTTGCGAATCGTATCGAGGATGCGATCGCGAATAAAATCTTTCGACCCAAATAGCACACCCGGATCCATATTCCCCTGGACATGCAGGTTCGGTCCTAAGCGCTTACGCGCATCCGCCATATCGACCGTCCAGTCCACACTGATAATGTCAGCACCAGACTGCGCCATCCGCTCCAGCAAGCCAGCGCTACCGCTTGCCAACAAAATCAACGGCGTATCAGGGTGAGTTTCTTTTACCTGACGGAAAACCCGCTGCTGATAAGGAAGGGCAAAGGTTTCAAAATCGATGGGGCTGAGTTGACCCGCCCAAGAGTCAAACATTTGCACCACCTGGGCACCGCAATCAATTTGGTAGCGGACATAGGTTGAGATCGCATCCGAGATCTTCTCTAAAAAGGCATGAAGAACAGACGGATCATCAAACGCCATTCCCTTGATAATGGAGTAATGTTTAGAACCTTTGCCTTCGATGGCATAGGCCGCAAGGGTCCATGGCGCCCCCACAAACCCTAAAACCGTCGATTGATTACCGACTTCTTGGCGCAGGGCCGTTAAAATCTGGCGAATAAACGGCAAAGACTCATCCGGCTCCAACCCATGGAGATTATTCACCTGCTCCATGGTTCGAATCGGCTCCTCGATGATCGGTCCCTTCCCTTCAGCAATATCCATTTTGATGCCGATGCCCGGTAGGGGGGTGACGATATCTGAGAAGAGAATCACGCCATCCGGCTGAAAGGCACGCCAAGGTTGTAGAGAAATCTCAATCGCCACTTCAGGAATCTCTGAACGCTCTCGAAAAGAGGGATACTTTTCTCGTAAATCTCGGTAGGCCTTCATATATCGACCCGCCTGCCGCATCATCCAAACGGGGGGGCGATCCAATACTTCCCCACGGGCAGCCCGCAAAAGACGTGGGACATCTTGGGTAGATCCAGCCATCGGTACGTTTTACTCCTAACTTAGTCAAAGGCAAGGGGGCCAATTGCATTCATCACTCCATCTGGAAGCAAGGCACACCCGCCCCTTTCAATCTGCTTGCTGGATCTAGTTTAGGATTAATTGGCTACATTTTTGGATTTGGGTGACGATAGGCAAAGAAGTCAACCCGATAATCTGAGATGGTTACACCTGCCTGCGCTTCAATTTGAGCAATCAGTTCCGGCGGCAATTCCACCTGAATATCGATGATTTGATCCGTATCTAGACAATTAATATGGCTGTGGGAATGGCTTAAATTACCGTATAAGCGGCCATCCGATCGCTCCACACATTCAATAATCCCGTGCTGAGAAAGCGCTTCTAGATTCTGATAGACCGACGTGTGACCAATGTCTTTTCCTGCCTGATTGAGCCGATCATAGATTTGTCGGGCCGAGAGATGCTCTTCCGCTTGCCAAAGCAGCTCCAAAATAGACCGCCGTTGCCGACTCAGGCGCATTCCCAATGCTTGGCATTGGTCAATCGCACCTTCTAGGGAAGTGATTGGTTTGGCGGTGGTCTCAGGCTCAACGTCAGACACGCGGTACATCCCAACACTAAACAACGGTTTCAAGCTTTAATGGGTCAAGGTAGACCTAATTTAGAATTCAACACGTTCAGATAGAATTGCAATCCATCCGAGTTTGACAGCTAGTCGTACTCGACCCCAGCTCAATAGCTCAAACAGAACTGAGCCGTCTGGCTATTCCCTTCTATCATACCTAAACCCGGACCGATTCCGTTTTATACCCCTTTCACACCCCTTTCAAGCGGATACAGACCATGACTGAAACGATTGCCATCCATGCTGCTCATATTGATAGCTTAGATTTATCTCCCATTCGTCCGCTCCTAGAGACTTGGCTGGCTGACGATATTTTGGCCCATGAGCAGGAACTCACCTTTCACATCAACTACCCTCAACCGGCGGATGCTCAACAAGAATGGTCTGAAATCCCGGAAGTCCGTTTGTGGTTTATTCGCCTAGACAGCCTCTACCCTTGGTTACCGTTATTACTCGACTGGCGGTCGGGCGAACTGGTTCGCTATATGGCCATGCTCGTTCCCCACCAATTCAGCGAGAAAGAAGGCATTCTCTTCAACCCGCAAGCCTTAGACATTCTGATCATGCAGAAAGTTTTTGTGATCACCCGCTGGTTGCGATCTTTAGGGCAAGAGAGCAATACCAAAGTGATGCAAATGGCAGAGATGTTTGGCTATGAACTGGACAACACTATTTTCGATCTGATCCAGGCCCATCCTGACTAGTAGCTATCGTTATCGCTGGCCGTTTGTAGCCCGAGCTGACGATTGGCTTGGTTGAGACGCTCTGCGATCGCTTCTCGCCATTGCAAGCTTACCTCAGGATCTGCCAGGACTTCCTGGGCCATTTCACGATAGCGGGCACTACTGACTCTATCGACCTGCTCCAGCAGGTTGAGGTTGTCATAAACGGTTTGTGGAGAAAGTTTCATGTCTTGTTAAAGGTTAAGGACAGTCATTCTCTAACGCCAATATTATAGCTACGGCAAATCGGTTTGCCCCATCAAGTAGCGATCGCATTCCCGAGCTGCGCCTCGACCTTCATTAAAAGCCCAGACCACCAAGCTTTGGCCGCGACGGCAATCTCCCGCTGCAAACACTCCGGGAATACTGGTCGTGTATTTTTCGTACTCAGCTTTGACATTGCCCCGCGGATCCAGATCTAATTTCAAGGAATCTAGCAGCGGTTGTTCAGGCCCTAAAAAGCCCATAGCCAATAACACCAATTGAGCTGGAATCACTTTTTCCGAACCCGGCACATGCACAGGAGTAAACCGGCCTTGCTCATCTTTTTCCCAGGTCACCTGCACCGTGTGCAATGCTTTCACATGCCCCTGCTCATCCCCTTCAAAGCGAGTCGTCATCGTTAAATAGCCGCGAGGATCATCCCCAAACACCGCAGCTGCTTCTTCTTGACCATAGTCGAGGCGGTAGATTTTGGGCCATTCCGGCCAAGGGTTATTCGCCGCCCGCTCTAGGGGGGGCTTAGGCATAATTTCTAGCTGCACTAAACTCTTACAGTTATGGCGGATGGAGGTGCCCACACAGTCTGTACCGGTGTCGCCGCCACCAATCACAACCACATCTTTGCCTCGAGCCGAAATCACCTGATCATTCAGACTGGCATCCATCACCGCTTTGGTATTCGCCGTCAAAAAGTCCATGGCAAAGTGAATTCCCTGCAATTCTCGACCTTCAATCGGCAAATCCCGGGGACATGTCGCTCCCGTACAGAGGACAACAGCATCAAAATCCTTCAACAAGGATTCAGCAGGCAAATCTTTACCTACTTCGGTATTACAGACAAACTTCACGCCTTCTTCTTCTAAAAGCTGGAGACGGCGCATCACCACCTGCTCTTTCTCCAGCTTCATATTGGGGATGCCGTAGGTCAACAAACCGCCCGGTCGATCCGCTCGTTCCAACACCGTCACCCAATGACCCGCCTTGTTAAGTTGGGCGGCCGCACAGAGTCCAGCAGGTCCAGAACCGACGACAGCCACCTTTTTGCCCGTGCGTTTTTCAGGGGGTTGGGGGGTAATCCAGCCCTCTTCCCACCCTCTATCAACAATGGTTTGTTCAATATTTTTGATCGTTACGGGCGGATTGGTGATTCCCAATACGCAAGAGCCTTCACATGGCGCGGGGCAGACACGACCTGTAAATTCAGGAAAATTATTGGTTTTATGAAGCCGATCGAGGGCCTCTCGCCACAGTCCTCGATAGACCAAATCATTCCATTCTGGAATCAAGTTATTAATAGGGCACCCACTCGCCATATTGCTGATGACCGTCCCCGTATGGCAAAACGGCGTCCCGCAATCCATACATCGAGCCCCTTGGTTACGAAGCCGATCTTCAGGTAAATGCTGATGGAATTCATCCCAATTCTTAATCCGCTCTAGCGGCGGACGATCCGTTGGAATTTCACGGACGAATTCTATAAAACCAGTCGGTTTACCCATAGTCGTAATCTTTACTAAATAGTCTTGAGCCAAATCAGCGCCGCAGAAATCCTAGCCTTCCCCCTTTCACGAACGAACCCGGACGCCAAGATTCTTATTTTTTTCTCCTGACCTCTGCAAAGTCAAGCGTTATACCCAACAACTTAATCCCTATTGTTTGGATCAAGACAGAAAGATCATAATTTTTCCTTGATCCCTTCCTAACCCAAAGGAATCAACAACCAAAAGGCAATCGCATCTCAACCACCTACATCAATCCAGCAGCGTGGAGAGCCAACCTCACTTTGATCAAACTGCGAAGTAGATTGAGTCTCAGATCAACCAGACGGGACAGAAAGGGCTAAGGATGGTGACAGAATTCTAGCTGTCCCTGACGCTCTCTCAAGCATTTTTCCAGCTGTTGTTGGCTCATGGGTCGTGAGAATAAATAGCCTTGACCCCGATCACATCCCAACTGGATCAAATGTGAGACCTCTGCTTCCGTTTCAATCCCTTCAGCCACCACATCCATATTCATGGTCCGCGCGAGGGAAATAATCGTATTGACTATCTCTGCATCCTGGGGCTGCGACATCATCCGACTGACAAAGGAGCGATCGATTTTCAAGGTATCTAAGGGAAACCGATATAAATAGCTGAGGGAGGAATAACCGGTCCCGAAATCATCAAGACTAATTTGGATATTGCGATCGCGCAGTTGCTGCAGCGTTTGAATATGCTTTTCCTCATGGGCCATCAGCATCGTCTCAGTCAATTCCAGTTTCAGATAGTGTCCCTCTAAGCGCGACTCAGCCAAGATCCGATCCACTTCATGGATAAAATTGGGATCTTGAAGTTGTTCACTGGACAAATTAACACTAATCCGCAGTGTCTGCGCCGCGAAAAACTGTTGCTGATAAGATCTGAGCTGATGACAGGCCGCTTGCAACACCCATTTCCCAATTTCCACAATCAAGCCTGTTTCTTCTGCCACCGGAATAAACTCAGACGGCAGGATCAAGCCTCGATCAGGATGCTGCCATCGGACTAGAACTTCCACATCACACAGCCCCCCCGTCTGGAGATCAATAATCGGCTGATAAAAGAGGACGAACTCCTCTCGATCGATAGCAGAACGAAGATCGCGCTCCAACTTCAACAGATTTAGCGTCTGCGCATGCATTTCTGGGCTAAAGACAACAAAGCAGCCTTTGCCCATAGCCTTGGCCCGATACATCGCAATATCAGCATCCCGCAACAATAATGTGGCGTCTTCGTATTGAACTGAATTATAGGCAATCCCAATACTCGACCCGGTAAACACGCTGTGGTCGCCAACTTGAAAGGGTTTTTGCAATGTGAAGAGGATCCGCTCAGCCACTTGAGTCGCATCCTCAACCCCCTGAATCCCATCCAACAGAATCGTAAACTCATCTCCCCCTAAGCGAGCAACGGTATCAGAGGTGCGCACACAATTTTCTAATAGATTTGCGATCGCCACCAACAACTGATCACCAACAATATGCCCCAAACTGTCGTTAATGATTTTAAATCGGTCTAAATCAATAAATAGCAACGCAAACTGATAGTCAGGGATGCGGTGCTGACGTTTAAGGGATTGAGCAATCCGTTCCATCAGTAAATTGCGATTTGGAAGCCCGGTTAATTCATCATGAAACGCATCATGAAGTAACTGAGCCTGTGCTCGCTTTTGCTCAGTAATATCGTAAATAATTCCGTCTAATCGAATCGGCGTGCCTCGATCATCTGTCGTCACATGCCCCCGATTTTTTAGCCAGCGAATTTCTCCATCGGGTCTTAAAATTCGATATTCAATACTCTGGGAACCGGATGCCAACAAATGGTCAAAGAAATGGACAATCTGATGGCGATCGGCTGGGTGGACCACCTCTGTCCATAAATTAGGATTGCTTAGAAAGGACGAAACACTATACCCATGAACCTCTTCCGCAGCAGGATTTAAATACAGCAACTGGTAGCCATCAATGGCTGCTGACCAAACCACATCATCCAAAGAATTCAGAATACTTTCTAGGCGCTGTTCACTGTCCTGTAGTTTCTGCTGAGTGAGTTGACGTTCATCAATTTCTGCATGGAGTTGAAGGTTTACCGCTCGGAGGGTTTTATTTTGTTCAATCAGCTGTTCATCTTGCCAATAGCTCTGCAGAGCGGCTTTTACCGTCAATCCTAAATCAGTCTCATCCCATGGTTTAGCAATATATCGATATAAATTTGCTGAATTAATGGCATGAATAATAGCATCCAGATTCGCATCACCCGTCAGTAAAATTTTTCGGGTTTTCGGATATTGAATCTGAACATAGCTGAGAAGTGCATCTCCACCCATATCGGGTAGATTTTGATCACAGATCACGAGGGGAATTTTGATCCGATCCGCCTCCAACTCTGAGAGCAGCTCTAGTGCTTCTCCACCACTTTCAGCGACTTCAATCTCATAGGCATCCTCGATAATTCGCTGAAGCTGATCTCGAAGGCTATTCAAAATTAATCGGTCATCATCGATGCAAATAATTGTGCCTTTATTCACCTTTACTCCACAATCACTGATGCAGCTTGTTCAGGCACATTCCCCAGGAAGACCTTTATTTCTAAACCGGTTAACTCCACGCCAAAATTGATATCCCCTAAACAGCCTCTATGGGCAACCAAACCTCAAACCTAGTATGCCCAGGCTGGCTTTCGCATTCGACCCGGCCCTGATGCTTATCAACAATCTTGCGGACGATATCCAGTCCCAAACCACTGCCTTCGCCAGCCGGTTTGGTGGTAAAAAATGGGCTAAAGATTTTCTCTTGGATCTCTGGGGGAATCCCACTCCCTGAATCGGTGATACTGACAACAATATGGTGTGGGTCTTGCCGAATCGCAATGGCAATTTGTCCTTTATAGTCCATTGCCTGCATGGCATTGTGTAATAAGTTGGTCCATACTTGGGCAAGCTCTTCTGGATAGCAGAGAATTTCTGGAACCGGATCAAATTCCTTGGTTAATTCGATGCCCTGTTTAAGCTGATTATGGTAAAGGGTTAAAACCGTTTCCACCGTTTCAGGAATCGCGGCCATCACCTTTTCATTGCTAAGATCCTGGCGAGCATAACTTTTCAAAGCAAACACAATTTTAGCCGCGCGTCCCACCGCTAAGCGAATATTCTGGGTATTGTTGTAAATGACGGTCAAATCATAAGCAACATCCAAAATATCAGTATTGTTGGGCAATACTAGGATCGGTTCAAATGGGGAGATATCCGATGTGATTCCCATTTTGCTGAGCGTACTGGCTATCTCAATCGCAGGTTCTAAGTTCTGTTCCGTTAGCACCTTTTTGAGTTCTCGCTTTAATTTCCGTTCTTCCCGAGACGTTAGAATGTCTCGATGTTGTTGGGCAGCGGCCAGAAGGTGAAAAAACGCCTCAGATTGCTCAGACTGCAATTCCTGAAGCACTTGCGGTAACCGCTGCATCGATTTATCCAGAGAAGAGGAAATATTTTCTCCTGCAGCTTGAATCGCGCCTAATGGCGTGTTGATTTCATGAGCGACCCCTGCCGTGAGTTGCCCCAAGGCCACCATTTTTTCAGATTGAATAAGTTCTTGGGTCCGCTCTTGAACCTGCTGCTCCAGCGACCGATTATACTCTGCCAGTTGCTGTTCACTTTCCTTCAGCGCCTCCACCATGATATTGCGTTCTTCCAAAGCAATTCGCAAATCATTCACCATATGGTTAAAGGTCCGAGCCAGTTCTCCTAATTCATCCGACCGATATTGATTTAGAGAAACATTTCGCCCTAAATCTCCTGAAGAAATCGCCGTTGCAGCTTGATTAATTTTCAAAATCGGGTTGGTCACCCAACGGGCAGTCACCATGCCAAATAGGATGGCAACAAACAATGCCGCAATGGACAGACCTATTGTGGCCCGGGTATTGGCATAGATTTGTTCCATAAAATCAGACTCAGGAACCACCACCACGCTCAGCCAATCTAAGCCATGTTGATCCCGTAAAGGATTGACCTGGAGGAAATATCGTTTACCATCAATCGCTACAGCCAGTTGCTGGCGATCGGTTATAACCTGCAAATCTCCAAATCGATCGAGTAAAGTTTGGGTACTCTCTCGAATCAGCGCATCTTCGCTGTTTAAGGCAGCCAGGCGTTGAGGACCTTGTTCAGATGGGGTAAAGGGCTTCTCAGAAGTGGAGGTGGCCACCAGTAACCCTGATCGCTCAAGCATAAAACTTTTACCCGCCTTACCGATTTTGAGGGTCTTCAGAAAATCACTAATTTGAGTAATGGTTAAATCCGTTGCTAGGATCCCCTGAAAGGTCCCAGACTGGTCGTAATAGGGCTGCCCCAGGGTGATGGCCAGGGTTGGAGGATTGACCCAAGGATAAATTTCCGTCCAGGTCGGTTTATCCGTTCTCTCTGGGGCCAAATACCAGGGCCGTTTTTGGGGCATAAAGTTTGGAGAAGTTTCTAGTAATTCGCCCCGTTGTCCCCCTCTCCGAATCGAGTAGGTTTGTAAGTTCCCAGTGGATTCCGTCACTTGATAGGTAAACGTCCCATCATCATTGGCAGCTAAACCAACAAATTCCCCCTTTGGGGTGCCAAATTGGATATAGCTAATTTGATTAAAGACTTGAATTTGCCGCCAAAAATGGCGCTCCATACTTTTTAGATTATTGACCTGGAGTTGCGCCAAATCTAGAGCATGTTTATTGAGTTGGTTAACCGCATGGGGCGCAGTCAAATAGGATTGGGTGCGCTCCGCAATCCGATCCTCAACTTCAGCTGTAATTTGATGGGCTAAGGATTCAATGGACTGTTGGCCGTTTTTAAAGGACAAATAACCGACTAGCCCCACAGCCCCACAAACTTGCAGCACAAACGGAACAATCAAGATCGTTTTGAGTTTCTGACGACGGGCAAATTTTCCCGGAAAAGAACGTAAAGATTGAATCAACATCAATCAGACTCACTCGGCATTAAATGTATCCAATCCAGTCTTAATAACTTGCATTAACTCTTTTTCATTCCATGGTTTAGAAACGTAGGCATGGAGATTCATATTTTGGTAGATGCGCTCAACGGCTGATTCATCCGCCTGCCCCGATAACAAAACCGTCACAATTTCTGGAAACTTCTGGTTTAAATCAATCAGGAATTCATCTCCTTTGACCCCTGGCATTAACCAATCGGAAATGATGATCAAAATTTCAACGTCGTCTTCTTTTAGTTCATCGATGACTTCCCAAGCTTCTTCCACACTCTCGGCAATTTCGCACAAATGTCGATCGCCAAAATACTTGCCTATTTGATCTCTTAGGCTTCTTAAAATGACGGATTCATCATCCACACAGATGATTGCTGACGTAGCCATAGAACGAATTCGGCCTCTCAGATATTGGATTTCGGATTACGAGAACAACCTTATAAGTCGGTTGAAACAGCATTTTTTCCATCGGTTCAACGTCATCACCCTGGCATGGGGATAATGAGTGTCCAAATGAAATGGATAGAACTAGGCTTAGTTTGCCCAGTTCTCCGACTAACTTGAAGATGCTCCTTGCCAGGTTAAAGGAGCGCCGCGGCTTTCTCAGCCAAACTAGACCGTTCACCCTGATAGAGGGTGATATGACCGGCGATGGTCTCAGCCTTAAACCGCTCCACGACATAGGTCAAACCATTACTGGCCGCATCCACATAGGGATTATCAATCTGCTCAGGATCACCCGTGAGCACCACTTTGGTATGTTCCCCGGCACGGGTCAAAATCGTTTTGACTTCATGGGGGGTGAGATTCTGCGCTTCATCTACGATCAAAAATTGATTGGGTATCGTCCGCCCTCGGATATAGGTCAAGGGCTCAATTTGCAACAAGCCCTGATCAATCAGTTCTTCATGACCTCGCCGCCAATGGGAGGGCTGCCCGGCCACATCCTGAGTGCCAAAAATCAAATCAAAATTGTCGTAAAGAGGCTGCATCCAAGGCGTCAACTTTTCATCAATATCGCCGGGCAGATATCCCAAATCCCTACCCATAGGAACAATTGGCCGGGCAATCAACAAACGACTATAGCTTTTTTCATCTGCAACTTTGTGCAATCCGGCTGCGATCGCAAGCAATGTTTTTCCCGTTCCAGCTTTACCCACCAAAGTCACGAGGGAAATGGAGTCCTGCATTAGGAGTTCAAAGGCAAATTTTTGTTCTCGATTCCGAGCCCGAATCCTGGAAATGCCATTATGGGGAAACTTAGGCAGGGGCACGACCTCACCCGTCGTTTCACCGGCTAATGCTAAGGCCGTATGGGAAGGGTTGAGGCTATCAAATAAGGTGACCGCCTGATTGGGCCATGTCTTTTCTGCCAGGGAGGTATGTCCCGCTTGAAAGAGCTGGCTAATGGTCTCAGTGCTCACCATTACTTCGGTCATGCCGGTGTAGAGCCCTTCGAAGTTGACCTTATCCGTAGAATAGTCTTCTGCCGATAATCCCAGCACATCAGCCTTGATCCGCAGATTGGTATCCTTACTGACTAACACCACCGGGCAATGGCACTGATTTCTAAGTTCCAAAGCCACAGCCAAGATTGCATTGTCGGCTTGGTCACCTTCTAATTCAGGAGGAAGTTCTTTTAAGGTGATGCGATCACATAAGGCCACTCGTAATATTCCACCATTGGAGAGTTCAATGCCTTTAGTCAGGTGACCTTGAGTCCGTAAATCATCTAAGGTACGCGAAACCTGACGAGCATTTCGCCCCGTTTCTTGAGGCTGCTTTTTGAAGCGATCCAGTTCTTCGATAATTGTTATCGGTAAAACTACATCATTGTCCTCAAATCGGAATATGGCATTTGGATCGTGCAACAGCACATTGGTATCGAGGACAAACGCTTTTTTCATAGGGGGGATAACAACCTCAGGGTCGAATAGGAAGGGAGAAGCTTTTTCCTATTACAGCACAATGCCCTCGAACGGGTTGTCTTAAATCATCTTCAGAGAATTCGAAACACGCCCAACCATCGACCCTATTGCCCCAACAAGGGGCAATCAACATCCCCTTGCCGCCATCATCGAGCAGAACCTCGGCAGAATCCCCCCTAACTCGTCATGAATATGCAGGCTAGTCTAGCTAAAGACCCAATCTATCCCGTTAGCCGAGGCTATCGTCGGTTTAAGGGTGAGCTGAAGGCTTTATGATTTGATGGAGCGCAACCGCTTAGACAACACGGCTGCCGAACCCAACCCACCAGACAGAACAATGGCAAGGAGCGGAATCTGAGGAGACTGATGAGACGGAACTTCGCTAATGTCATTAAGGTTGATTCCCTTGGATGTCACCGGAACCGTCAAAATATCTTGATGCCCCGATTCGCCAATGCTGACTTCCCACTCTCCCGGCATCTTGTCATGGGTGTCAAAGGTAAACTGCCCCTTCTCATCGGTCTCAGCTTCTAGCACCGGCTGACTTAAATCATTCGGGGCGTATATTTTGATTTTGGCATTCTTGTGGGGCTCACCCGTACTAAATACGGCCGTAAACTTGACCTTATTGGCATCTTCTAACACATAGTTTGTTTCCAGGGCATGGGCAAACGCCCGCGTTGGCACGCCCAATACGGCCAATAGCAGGAGCGGCATCAATACTTTAGATTTCATGGGCATCAGCTCTTCCAATGGTATGGGGACGGGGATAGCGACCTGAAATTGTGATCGCATTCGGCTCTATCTTATCGACAAATTTCGAAAACTTCATCTTCATTCATTTCACTATTCCCTGATCTTCCATAAAGCTGAAAGCAGGGTACTTAATTTCGATGCCACACTTTAATGGCACTATTTTTACTACTACTGACCAAGGATTGTCCATCAGCGGCAAAGGCGAGAGAATAAATATCACCGTTGTATCCCCCCAGGGTATGACGCAAGCGCCCTGAGGAAAGGTTCCAGAGCTTCACCGTACGATCATGACTGCCCGTCGCCAATGTCTGACCATCAGGGCTAAAGGTAACCGCCGTCACGGGCTTGGTATGAGCCTTAAAGGTCTGCTTTAACTCCCCAGACGCTAGCGTCCAGAGTTTAACAGTCTTGTCTTGACTGGCACTCGCTAACTGGGTGCTTGAAGGACTAAAGGCGATAGAAATCACCCGTTCTGAATGGCCTTTAAGGGTGCGAATCAACTTGCCAGTTTTGAGTTCCCATAGCTTGACCGTTTGATCAGCACTGGCGCTGGCAATCATTTGACCGTTGGGACTGATGGCAACAGCTCGGACTTGGCTAGCATGTCCAGTAAGGGTCCGTACAAGCTTTCCGGTCTTGATATCCCAAACTTTCAGGGTCTGATCTTCACTTCCACTGACCAAGAATTTGCCATCTGGGCTAATGGCAACCGACCAAACGGTTGCGGGATGGGCCGCAAAAGTTCTCAGTAGCTTTCCAGTTGCTACATCCCATAACTTGATCGTGCAATCTCCACTGGCACTCGCCAAGATCTTGCCCTTAGGACCTAGGGCTATGGTCCACACCTTATCTTTATGATCAGAGAGGGTCCGAACCAGTTGGCCTTTGCCCATATTCCAAAGCTTGATGTCATTCTGGTCTCCGCTCCCCATCAATGTTTTGCCATCAGGACTCAGGGCCACAGACCAAATCGCTTTTTTAGGGGAATTGGGCAAGGTTTGCAGCTGGGCCTTTTTCCAGTCAATTCCGGCCTGGCATTGAGAGAGCAGTTGCTGGGCATGGGGATATAGTCGAGAATCTTTCGATATCGCTTGGGTTTGGGAGATGCAGGTATCGTAACGCTTCTGTTGGGATAGAGATTGCAAAAAGCTTAACTGTTGCGCCTCTTTTTGCCGTTGTTGGCTCTCCTGCTGCTGCCGAAGAACCGTTGTGAGGATTAGGAGTGCGATCGCACCCGCTCCAGCCCCCCACCAAACCCGTTTGGGAACAGCCTCCAACTGGTGCCATGAAACCTTAGGGACCTTAACTCGATGTCGATTATTCCGTAAATAATGGCCGACCTTACTTGAGAAACTTTGTCCCAACACCGTCAAACGATGAGCAGAGGTCTGAAACGTCTGTTGCCCAAAACCGATCGCCTGTTGAAACGGTTGCATCACATTTTGATTAGGCCAGCTTGGGGAAGGAACAGTCCCTCGGGTTACATCAGTGGCCTGACTCGGCGATTGGATCACCTGAACTTGGCGGATAATGGCAGTCTCAACAGGTATCGTATCTGCATCCGTTAACCCTAAAGTAGCCTGAAAGTGTCTAAACTGTTCCTGCAAATAACTACTGACTGGATACTCTTGCCGAATGGCCTCCACAAAAGCCATAGCATATTCCTGGAGCTTCGTCTGATAGGTCCGCTTCGGCTTGTTAACTTCTTCCTCAATGACTTTTGCCGTCTCAACATCTAGATCTAAACTTGCCCTCAAGTTATCTAAAATCACTCGATTGACCGGAGAAACCTCCCCTTGCATCGAATAAGATTCGAATTGGCGACGGTAAATAAACTGTGGCTCATGGGCTGGCGATTGGGCTAAGGCCAAATTTTGGGCCGCTTTGATATTGAACACTTGAGGATCAAGAGCAGGAATTTCTTGTTTCACCTTCCGCTTCGCATAGGCATACCATTCTTCAATGGAAATAATGCCATCACAATTCTGATCTGCTGCCCCCGTTCTTAACCCTTCCACCAGATAGAACGTATATGACGATAAATCAGCCCCCTTATGGACAAACGCATGCCGAGCCTGCGTTGCCGACGTCATAATTGTCCGTCCCAATCCCCCTAAATGTTGAGGGAAATTAACATTATCCAAATGGTGAGCCAATACAGAAGAAGCGGTTTGTCGATAGCAACAATCCAATAAGACAACTTGCTGCTCAGCCTTACAGTCATTCAGAATGTCCTGAAGTAAGTCAACAGAGACCAGGGTGGAGCGCACCACCTTATCCTGGGGGTTGGTCCGACTCACACCAGTGGTGAGCCCAAATCGGCCCTGTTCATCCAAAACCACCCCATGGCCAGAAAAATAGACCAGTAATAAATCGTCAATATCTCGATCTTGGCAAAAGCTTTCAAGGGATTCAGCCAACAGTTGCGGATTGGGGTTGAGTAACGTTTGAACCTCATCAAAAGCAGCAATTTTAGGATTTTCCAGAACCTGCTTCATCACTGCAATGTCCTGCTGTACGCCAGGCAGGGGTTCAAAGCCATATTCACAATGACTCACCCCTATCAGTAAGGCATTTTTGGTGGTTGGCACCCGAGCCATCGAATCAAGGGTTATTCTCGGTGATTCCAACAACCGTTCTAAGGAATTCACGAGGGGCTCATGCTCACTATCAGTCGGGAGCCCTAGCAGACCAGACTCGACATCAAAATCAGTCGAATCCTCCAGGTCAACTTCAATCTGGTTATCCGCAGGAACAGCAACCGAGAAACTGAGGAGTTTTTCCTTATCCAGCAGCAGCCGACACCGAGCACGCGTTCCCGAAGGAATGGACACCCCGGGTAAGGCAGGATGCCAATCCTCCAAGCTGTCGATCACAACCTTAGCCACGACCGGGGAAACGCTTTCTCGCTCGATAAAGGTGATCGGTCCCCGCTCCAGATAGGTATAAATATCATCCAGCAAAGCGTTGTCGAGTTTCCCGGTCAAACAATAGGCAACAAAGTATGGAACATGGCTACGACCCAAATCATCGTTGCCATGGTTATACATCCAACCAAATAACGTTTGTTCAGTAGAAATTTGGGCAAGATAAGCTGAACGATATCCAGGTTGGGGAGGGGCGTAAGAATTCCAGTACTTATAAACTACCTGAGTTAAAAAAACCTGCTTCACTTCCTCTGACACAGATTCACTACTCAGGGTTTGGAAGCCCTGGTCAGGGAAGCTAGTGTAAATCAATTGATCGAGTTCTAGCGTAAACATCAGAGGATAGTCCTTAGTCGATATTACGGGTTAGACGGGGCTTGGGCCTCACCTGCCATTCTCCTGATTTCCTGTTTTAATTCCTTCGTCGGTGCTGCTTCTTCAGCTCTGACAAATAGGGTCTTAGCCGCTTCGTTATCCCCACTTTCAGATCGCAGCTTAGCTTTACTAGTGAGCGCCAAAATACTCTTGGGTTCAAGTTTTAGGATTTTGTCATAGACCTCCTCTTCCTTTGCCTTGTTCCCACTGACAGCATACAGAAATGCCAAATCAGAGAGGAAAGTCGTGTTTTCGGGTTGTTGGTCAACCAGTTTCTCCATAAGGGGCACAGCCTTATCAAACTCAGTTAATTCTGAATAGAGTTTAGAGAGGAGCAATAATGCCTCTGGATCATTTGGATTTTTATCAAGGGTCTCCTGATAATCTTGAATTTGCTCCGCGACCGTGAGTGGTCCTCCCGGAAGACGCAATACTCCTAAGCCGAACAACAAACCCAACACACTCACCAGAAGGCCAAATCCAATTGCCCCCCACAGGCCAAGCTGCTTCCAATCTTTGGAAGATGAATGCTCTCGGTTCACCCCTTGAGATCGAGCACTAGGTTGGGCCGTATTATTCAAAATGTTATCGATTCCGCTAGCCAAAGATTGAGGCTGACCCCGGTAATGGATATGGCTTAATTCCGAAGCCAGCCAGAGTAAGGGAGCTGAAGCCCCCTTAGCCTGCAACACGGACATTTTTCCATTTTTAATAATTGGAATAGTGGAATAAAATCTTCGATACTGAATTTTATTCGCATCCAAGCGAGCCATCAGTGGCCTGATATTCTCTTCTATTTTTAATAGTTTTTGAGGACTTTCCGTCAAAAGATCGCATTTAGTTAGCACGATCGCGAAAATGTAAGTTAAACCACTTTGATAGGCTAAAGAGGATATTGCTTCTACTTGCTTAATCACATTTTGCAGGGTCTGAGAATAGGCAGAATTGTTGTAAAGGGTATGAGTATCAATAAAGACACAACCCCCATGGGATTCCATCACCATCTTTTGGAAATTGGCGTTGTCATTATTACAAATCTCGCCAGGGATATCCCACCAACGAAATTTGCACAGTTCCTGCTCTCCAAGAATGTTTTGCGTCTTAACTGCGAAAGTAAAGTTGGTAATCTTCATCGTGGCTGGAGGATATTGACCGGTCTGGGAAATATATTCCAACAATGTATTGAGATTATGTTGAACCTGAGTATCTTGACATTCAAACCAGGTGGGAGATTTTCGTACCACACTATTTGATTTTTGTTCAGCATAACTGCCGACTAAGAAAACAGTTTTACCCACACCTCGATGCCCAATGCTGAGTAAGTTAAAGGTCTGAGTTTTAGTTTTAGACGGAGCATTCATAGGTAAGCACTAGCGAGATATGAGGGAATCGGAAGAGATCACAACCCCTATATTGAGGTTGTTCACTCTAATCTACATAGACCAACACAAATTTGGAAAGCCTTGTTTATCATTCTTGCACAGCTTTGATACTCTAGAATTCAGTGTAGGCTTAGCTTAAAGCTGCTGATGTAATCTTACTTACATTGCCCACAACCCAGAAAATACCGTTCCTGAATTCACGAGAGATTCAAAAAAATAAGCCATCCTTTCGATCAAACCTTTTTTCGCCTTAATTTACCCCCATACGCGAAATGAACCCTAACCAGCAGGGATAAAGCGTAAATTCAGGCATTTCCTACCTTAAATCCCTTTCCGAGTCCCAACGACATCCCTGTTCTAACCATGCCCCTGGGTCAGGATGACGACTTAATCTGTCTTGACCGCTCTGAAAGATCGCCGTGAAAGCCCCTGCACCTAACCTAGACTGAGGCCACATGCGATAGCAGGGCATATCCGTCAAGTGAGACTGAAAGTCTTTAAGCAGTGGAACGGCTTGAGGAACAAATTGAGGAAATCGGCGAGTCAACCAAGCGCAAACACTTTCATTTTCCGCTTTAGAAAAGGCACAGGTCATATAGACGAGATATCCTCCTGGCGCGACGAGTTGTGCAGCATTCCCTAAGATTCTTTTTTGCCGTTTAACATTGTGCTTAATGGAAACAGGATGAAAACAACCCGGGGCTTTTCCCCCTTTGGCTAACAAAGATTGCCCCGTACAAGGTGCGTCCACTAACACCACGTCTGCCCATAAGGGAACGTTATCTGCCAGAACCTTTGTGTCAGCGCTGAAAACCTTAACCGGGTGAATTCGACAACGTCGCAGATTATCAATCAGCAAGCCAACTCGCTTACCAATTACCTCATTGCTCAGTAACAAGTTGGGCTGAAGAATTTTCCAAGCCAGAATACTTTTCCCCCCCGGTGCAGCACAAAGATCTATCACTATCTTCGGCTCATGATCAATATTGGTAAGGACCGATGCCGCAAATACCGATGAGAAATCCAGGCAATAGTAGGCACCTTGCTGATGTAATGGATGCTTACCCGGACGTTCGTTGAGGCCCAACCGGTCGATAAAGGGAAGCTGCCATGGCAGCGGAGAAAGCGGTGCAAAGGGAGAGAGGCTTGCTCCCTTCTTTAACCACAAAATACAAGGATGCAAGGGCTGAGGATCGGTCAGAGCGCTGATAAATTCCTGTTGTTGTTGGGGATTTGACCACAGCTTTCGACTAAATTTTTCCAACAACTTCGACACGATAAAACCTTAACTGGAGGAGAATAGAGTGTAAGGAGCTTTGTTTACAATACCTTTTGGACAATCGCTTGATTGAAAGCTGAGCGTTCTTGATTATGGCAGTCTGGCTCAATCATTTTCCTATTTGCTGATTTACCAGTGCGATCACATCCCATTTAGACCTGTTGTTATGACATCCGAATCAAAGATACAGCCGATTGAGAAGGATCAAGCGTTTGCCAATGCAGCGCAAGCCTATCTTTCCGGCTCAGCTCAAAAACTTCCACCAAAAGAATTACTGGAGCAACTGCTCAACCGTGAAAAAAAGGCTCCCTCCCATTCTTTACTCACCTTTAAGCAATTGACTGGCACATGGCGGCTGTGTTTTGTGACTGGGACCCAAAAACCGCATCAACATAAAAATCACATAATCGGCAATGGGTTCTATATCCCACTCTGGGTAACCATGCAGATTGTCTATTCCCCTGAAACCCCTACAGAATTTGGTCCCCAGACATCAGATACGGTCGGTCAAATTTCCAATCAAGTGCATTGGGGTGGTCTGAGTCTGGCCTTAACGGGACCCGCTCGATGTTGGGCAAAGAAAAATATTGTGGCCTTTGATTTTACGAAAGTGGAATTCAAAGCCTTTGGCAAAATCCTCTACAAGGGGTTTATTCGCGGAGGGCAAACCAGTGAACGAACCTTCTGGGAGGGTCACGTTCGCACCCAAGCTTTTTTTGTCTATTTTCTGATCCACGGACAAATCTTAGCGGCTCGGGGCAGGGGAGGTGGAATGGCTCTATGGGTTAAAACTGGATCTTGACGCCTGCTATCTCTCAGCCGCTCTGGAAAGTGGAGCAAATTGAGGCAAGATAACATCGACAAAGTCTGATAGTTAGAATAGTCTAGTTAAAGTCACAAGCGCTCGTAGCTCAGCGGATAGAGCAGTTGCCTTCTAAGCAATTGGTCGCAGGTTCGAGTCCTGCCGAGCGCGTTATTAATGAGTCCAATTTTTTCCTCGTAATTAAACCAGCCGGGTGATTTATTCCCTACTAATGCTTTACAGTGTTCATGATCCGCTGACCAAATTGCGGGGAATTAAGGATAGGGGAATAGATGACCACTTACGACGTTTATGGCCTGGGCAATGCCCTAGTAGATATTGAATGCGAAGTTTCAACGGAAGTATTGGAGGAGCTTGGGGTTGATAAAGGGGTAATGACCCTATTGGAAGAGGCCGATCAACACCGAATTATTGAACGCTTAGACGGTCATCCCCTGAAACGTGGATGCGGTGGCTCGGCTGCTAATACGATGATTGCGGTCAGTCAATTTGGTGGTAGAGCTTGTTACTCCTGCAAAGTTGCCAACGATGAGCCAGGGCAATTTTATCTAGATGATTTAATTCGCTGTGGTGTAGCAACCAATTTGCAGCAGCATCAACCTGAACCAGGTGTTACGGGGAAATGTCTCGTTTTCGTGACGCCAGATGCTGATCGGACGATGAATACCTTTTTGGGCATTTCAGGTCGTTTCTCAGAAAGCGAGCTGTTGCCAGATGCGATCGCATCCTCCACCTACACCTATATCGAAGGGTATCTCGTTACCTCTCCTCAAGCCAAAGCCGCCGCCATAAAAGCCCGTGACCTAGCAAAAACGGCAGACAAAAAAGTCTCCCTAACCCTTTCTGATTTCAACATGGTCAACTTCTTTAAGGAGGGGTTGCTAGAGATGATTGGCCCCGGCTTAGATTTAATTTTTGCCAATGAAAGTGAAGCGCTGAAAATGGCTGAGACAAACGATATTTCTACAGCCATCGAATATCTCAAAACTTTGGCAACCTGCTTTGCCATCACCCGGGGGCCCCGGGGCTCATTGATTTATGATGGTCAACAAATATTAGAAATTGCCCCCACCCCAGTTAAAGCCGTAGACACAGTGGGTGCCGGAGACATGTATGCCGGCGCGGTGCTCTACGGCATCACCAACGGTATGGGTTATGCAGAAGCAGGCCATCTCGGATCGGTTGCTGCAGCCAGACTCGTCGCCAGCCTCGGTCCTCGGATGCCCACTGATGTAACCCGTAGTCTGTTAAATGAAATACTCACACCGAAGCACTAACTGAGTCCTAATCCAGCCCCTCAGCCAACTGGGGCATATGTAACTGAACACCGCAAAATATTTTCCTGACAAACTTTTTCAGCTTAAAAAATCCAGATAGAATAGTAAATTCGAGCACCAGTTGGTCAATACTTCTAAATACTGCGTTTTAACTCATACATGACGGGGGGTCAATAGGATGAGACGTTTATTGAGATGGGGGAGTTTATCTCTCATTCCATTAACGCTAGGAACCATGGCAAAGCCAGTCCAAGCCCTAGACTCAGTGCAATTCTTACTAAACGAGGGATTTTGCCAAGCCTGTACCCTTTCCAACTCAGATCTGTCTGGATTAGACCTCACCGATGTCAATCTCAGCCATGCTATTCTCACCAATGCCAACTTAACAGGGGCTAATCTCTCAGGGGCCAATCTCTCAGGGGCTAATCTCTCAGGGGCCAACTTAAGTGGTGCAGACTTAACCAATGCCAACTTAACCAACGCCAACCTTGACCAAGTCAATTTAATCGGTGCCCGTCTGAACAATACCAATCTCGCGGGAGCTAATGTTCAAATTTCGGCTGCCGCACAGGCCCCTTATGCCGTCGAGTCTTCCTATGTAAGTGCCTATAATCCACCCGCGGAATACGCTACCCCTCCAATCAGCCCTGTTGCGTCAGCGGCTCCCACTCAACCCCCCCCTAACTTTGGCCGCGTATTAAACCCTCCTAAGCAGGGATATCAACCGCCAACAACTGTTGCCACTCGCTCAGCACCATCAATCCCCGCGTCACAGCCTCAGCCCATTCCCACTCAACTAGCAGATACAGCCCCTGATCAAAATATTGGAGGAGCAGACGAGCCCAATCCAACCGCCAATGTACTAACCACAGATGGGATTGGCATTATTGATGGCGGTACCGTTCCCAAGGGTCGACTGTTAGTCAGTCTAAAAGGGGGGCCTCAAGGACTTCACAGCACCGTTCGCTATGGTATACTTGGCAACTTAGAAGCCCTGGGCTATTTGGATTACTCCTTTGGCTTCGTGGATGAGTCAGAGCAAGGCTTTGGCCTAAAATATCGGTTCTTAGATCAAGCCAAAGGAAAACCATTAACCATCAGCGCTGCGGTCAATATCGCCCTAACGGGAGAAACGTTTATCAACTATGCCACCAATAACCGCAATGAATTCCGTCAAAGGGGACTGACCAAAGCCGTTCCCACCCTCTTCCAGGGAGTCAATGGCGATGTTGGCAACAACCTAATCTACAGCTTTTCGCTTCCCATACACTACAACGCATCCGATAAGTTAAACCTTTGGCTGACGCCGACGTTTAGCTATGTCCAAGATAGAGATATTGCCGTAGGGGGCTTTAATTTTGGGGCTTCCTATGAAGTTGTTGACCATTTGAACATTATTGCTGAAGTAGGAGCCAATTTTGCCGGTAGGGGTAACACCTTTATCGGTAACACTCTAGAAGATGCTATTCCCTGGAATGTGGGGTTAAGGTATGATTCTTCTACCCTATTTGGGTTTACGCCCGGTAGTAAGCAACTTATTTTTGACTTGTATGCCAGCAATCGGGTTGGAACTTCTCCTTGGAACCAGCTGAGAGTCCGGGACCAAGACGAGCCGACCGTTGGCGTAGGTGTCCACCTGCTGTGGTAGACATCAAGGCTACTACCTTTTATCTCCCTTTTTGTCTGGTCGATTACGAGGTGGGACCGAACGACCTTTTAGAAATCTTTTTTCCAGTTGTCCCAAGCTCAGCCAAGTGACCGCAGCGGTAAAGATAAGGAGCGTGGCGGCAACGGACAATTTAATCGAGAAGAAGCCAAATCCAAACGCCAATAGCGGGGTCACAGTCCAGGCAACTAAGGTAAGGGCCACCATTAATGTCCGCAAGCGCTTCACATTCTTTAAGGCCTGTGAACAACTGGAACAGTTGACCGTATGGGAATGGTATCTATCCAATAACTGATCTCGGCTTTGGGCAGGCGGGAGGGATTGTCCCGGAAATGGATTGGCATGAAACTGTTCTTGCCATTGATGCAGCGCCAACACAAACCGATCGGCCCGGGTCGGCAAGTAAAAGGCTTGAGCAATAGACTTATCTTCCCGTGTCCGCTCCAGATAACGCTCTTGAAAATGCAAAAAAATTTGATCATCTTCCAAAATGGCATTCTGTCCTAGATGAGAAAGCCACCTTGGGGTGTGACTTATCATCCATGCCGGAAACTTGGAAGCAAATTGAAAAGGAAACCGGGCGAAAATTCGGCATTCCCCTTTGCGAATTGGGGTGGCATAGACAACAGTCAATGTTCGGCCATACTGACTCGAGGTCAGATCGTGCCACATCAATCCCGGCGCCACAAAAGTAGTAGTCTGTCTACCGAGCTTGCCTTGTCGGGGGCCTTCTTCCCAAATCCCTTCAAATCCCTGCTTTCCTGATTGTTGGACATCTAACTCTACAGGGCCAGCATTGTCGCGATTGCCTACAGAACGGTGGTGGGTATAGGGTAAGTGGCTGGGATCTAGGACATTTTCAAGTAACGTCAGTACGTCATAGGGGAGGTCACGGAAGCCATCCAAAATAATCCAGTCGTCTGGAGATTCCTCAATGGGGTCAACGATGGGAACTGGCGTGAGGGCAGCACGTTCAGCTTGCCCAGGATATACAAATAGCAGCCCCTGTTGAATACTAATCGGTAAAGATTCGACACATGCACGAGGGGAGGTTTCTGCAGAGCGTCCCTGTACTTGCTGAGGGATGCGCTCACAGTCGCCAGAGCCAGAAAAAGCCCAGCCGTGGTAGGGACATTCTAACCAACCATTTTCATCAATTCGGCCCTCAGAAAGCCGCGCTAACCGGTGGGGGCACTGATCATCAAATACTCGCCAAGTCCCAACATTCTGATCCCACCAAATCACCAAATCCCTTTCCAAAAGCGTGAAAGTCGACAATTTATCTTTGTCGAGGTCTTGAAGATAAGCGATGGGGTACCAAACTTCCTGCCAATCAAATCGATTTGGGTCATCACCACCCGCGGGCAAGTTCTTCAGTTCGTCACTGCGATCCAAAGCAACCGATAAATCGGACAGGTTCAGAGAAGATTTCTCAGCATCAACCAAGGGCAGGGCAGATTTCATAGGGAATTTCAGTTAAGGGGATTCATGTCTAAGAACAAGCTGAGTGCATTTCTGAGCCTAAATATTCCCCACCCAGGGGGCAACTCAATCCAAATGCTCTTAACTGCAATTTAGCAAAAAATCAAGTATTTGTGTTTTTTTGTTTCATTCACGGATTATGTATTGCAAAAATAGATCATTTATGCATTCTAAAGCCATCTTATCGCAGCAGGTCATCGACCAAACTCCCAAGCGAAGAGGCCAACCCCTCGAGAAGGGCAGGCCTCTTGCGATGTTATTTAAGATTTATCTTTAGAGCCTTTATTGAGCTGGCTCCAATAGTTTATGTTTATATATTGACAAATATTTCTTTATCTTTAGCCATCTATAACATTTATTTTATATTTTAACTTTTCTCAATACATATCGAGAATTACGGTGATCGGACGGTCCCTTATCCGTAAGGATAGATGCTGCTAAAAACACTGGAAGACTGTTTCACCTCCTTACAAGGGTCAGATCTTAAGGCCCTGCTTTAAAGTCCGATAGCTCCAAAGCTCAAATTTGCGCAGAAGACTGCTCTGACTCACAGGTTCTACCAGGATTGTAAACAACCCTAAGCGGTTTCCTGCCAGTACATCCGTAAAGAGACGGTCACCCACCATTGCCACCTGTTCATAGGGTAACCCCATTGCCGAGACCGCCTTTCGCAATTTCCGGCGTGAAGGTTTACTGGCCCCATAAATATAGGGAAGATCTAGACTTGTCGCAATTCTTTCAATTCTGGATCGCTTGATATTGTTGCTCACCAGCCACACCCGGGCTTTTAGCTTTATACCGGTAAGCCAAGTGAGGAGCTCAGGAGAAACATCCGTCGCCATAGAAGAGACTAGAGTATCATCAACATCCAGCACTAAACCTTTTATTTGATGCTGTTCTAATAGAGCAGGCGTCAATTGCAGAATAGACTCATTTAGCAGTAAGTCTGGTTGTAAAAGAGAAACCCAAGAAGAAGCTGGTGACATTAGGTAAACGCTAGAAAGACAAACTACAGATTGGTCGAATTTTGCTGCGCATCTTGCTGATCTCGGATTCTTGCCTGGGCTCGTAAATGCTCCGTGAGCGTCCGACTAAAAACATGGGTTCCATCATATCGAGCCACGAAATAGAGAAAATCTGTTTTTTCTGGAGCAACGGTTGCTTTTAGACTGGCAAGTCCCGGACTAGCAATCGGCGTAGGGGTTAAACCGGCATTGATATAGGTGTTATAGGGCGAGGGCGTCTCCACTTGAGCATAGGTCAGCGGTTGATCGGGGGTTTGAGTAATGCCGAGACCATACTCAATGGTCGGATCAGAGCCAAGGGTAATATTGTCTCGCAAACGATTCCAGAACACACCCGCAATTCTAGCTCGCTCATTTGCAACCACAGCCTCTTTTTCCACAATACTGGCTAAGGTCACCCAGTCGTTTAAGCTCAAATCCTCAAACCCACTCCGATTCTGATATACCGGTAATGCTGAACCTTGAAAGTGATCTAGCATTACACCAATCACGGCTTCAGGAGTGCGTTGGTCAACTGAAATCTGATAAGTGTCAGGAAAGAGAAAGCCCTCTAAGAAAGGAATCTCTTCTGGTAACCAAGGATAGCGATCCCGCGGTATGGTCTGGGTCGCTTCCAGAAATTCCTGAGCCGTGAACCAATCTAGATCTTCAAAATAAGCTGCCATCTGCTTTTGAGACCAACCCTCCGGCACTGTGAAGCTCACTTGCTGTACCTGTCCAGTCCAAAGTGTCTGGGCAATATCGGGCAAAGAGGCTTGCGGAGACAGCTGGTATGTTCCCGCATGAAACCCTCCAGAAGAATCTGATAGTCCTTTCCAGCGGGTCCAAATCTTCCATGCCGTTACGGAACGAATCAAACCTGACTCTGCTAGAATCTGTCCAATTTCATTGGCGGTCGCTCCGTCGGGAATATTAACCTGAAGCAGCGCTTCAGAGGATGGGGCATCACCTTGGATGGGAGCAGTCGCATTTTTCCACCAATACCAGCCTCCTCCTCCAACACCACCAACAATAGTCACAAAAGCAATGACCGAAGAAATGGCCAATTTGCGTAAAGGCAAGGATTTCTTTCTATTCACAGTCAAATTCAGGCATCGTCAATTCAATCAACAGTTAGTCTAAATCTTCCTTTAGACGTTCCTCCAATAGAGGTTGAAGCTTGGGTTGTAAGGATTGAAACTCTTTGGGGGAAAGAAGCTCTGGCTGCATCTTATCGCGCAATCTGACAACAAACAGCACTGGATCGATTGGAGTATAGATCGAATATTCTTGTTCCTCTTCAAAAAACGTTGCTAATAGCTGATATTCCTCTTGCTCCGTAAGGGAATCTCCTTCCTCCATTTCCAAAATCAAGATTTCCTCTTCGTCGATATCTGGCAGATCTCCCTCTACGGTCAAGGATAAAGCACTCCGCTTTAACTTTAAATTTTGCTCGGCTAATACAGCTTGAGCTGTTGGAAATATTTTGACCAATTCATCATCATCAATGGGTTGAATAATCTCATCCTCATCTTCATTTAAAACCCAACTAAAGACATCAACCGGGTAATCGACGGGGTTTAAAAGTGCATATTCTTCCTGATCAATTGGGACAGATACTTCTACGTAGCAAGTCAGAGAATGGCCTGCCTCATCCATCAACGTTACCGTGGAACGATCCATTTCCATGTGTGTTTTACCTCTACTCCCCAGATTAGCGACCACGCCAGTGCAGCCTATAGGCTTAAGTTTAGGGGGTAATGGACGGAATCGGTGAATAAATTAACCGAAAATCCGAAAAGCAAAGCAGACGAATCACTTACGGTACGGTTAGCCATGGTTTTTGATCCAGCCACCGTTGCAGAATCAAAGCTGCAGCTTTGCGATCAATTAATGCTCGATGCTTGCTCGCATTGACGCGTTGAGCCCGCATCATTGATTCAGCTTCGTGAGAGGTTAATCGTTCATCCACAAAATCAATCGGCAAATTCAAGGCTTTACCAATGCGAAGGGCTAATTTCTGAGTTCGCTGAGCCTGGGTCCCCAATTCCCCATCCATCGTATAGGGCAGACCAATGACCAAGGTTTGTACTTGCCGTTGTTCCACAAGTCGGCGTAAGGTCTCGACATCCTGGGCAAACGAGGTTCGTTGAATCGTGGTAATCCCTGTGGCAATTAAGCCGGTTCCATCACACCCTGCAACCCCAATTCGACGATGTCCTAAATCTAGACCTAAAGCGGAAATACGCTGCATATCCGATTCAGAACTCTTGGGGCCAGGAACGATGACGTAACCGCACTTGAGGGTGACGTAGAGCCCCCCCTGGCTTGGCCCTGCGATGTTTGGGAAAGGGAGGTGTTCGTGTTAACCAATAGGTCATCCGACCCGGGACTGGATTTTGGTTGGGCTGTAACCCTTGCAGCATATCGGACAACTGCAGTGCCTCAAATGAAATCGAACGAGACTCCCGAAGCTTATGCCAGACCGAACGGGACATCATCAGGGTTTGCTCGAGATCCTCAGCACCGATTTGTCGTAAATATTCCTCCCGTTCGGGCTGATAGTCTGTCGAATCTAGCCGCAGGGGCGCAGAAGGATAGGCTTGTGTCAACTGGGCCATATGGGCCAGTAACTCTGGATACAGCCAAGTGTAGGCGGGGTGAACCGTCAACTGAGCTTCGTGGGGTTGGGTGGCATTTCGACATAGGTTGATTTCAAAGTAACCAATTGCGGCCTTGCGCTGGGGCTCAAACACATAAGCTCTCACTAATTCTTGAGTTTGTCCCCACAACTGGATTCCAGACAGCAGCGTTTCTACCAAGTTCGCTTTGAAGTCTTGAATATGTCGATCGAACACCTGCCGAACCAGCGGTGGCATAGACGCCGTATCTAGTTGATAAAGCAAAGAGGCATCTGCATTGTTCACCGGTAGCAGATTGGGTAGTACGGGTTCTCGAGTCGCCAACTGGCTTAATTGCTCGGGGGCGACGGACCAGTAGGTGATATGCGCTAAAGGTTGAAAACCATTGTGGCGATAGAGAGCAAGGGCGGACGTCTGATTTACTTCGATTTCTGTCAACCAGGTGCGGGCTTCCCAAATATTTTCTAAGCAATAGCGAAGGAGTTGAGTACCGACTTCTTGTTGCCCATAGGCAGGCAGCACACTGATTTGATCAAATCGCCATGTACTTCTTGAATGATTAAAGGGAGAGACTTGAACCACGCCAGCTAGCTGATGTTCTTGCTCCCAAACATAGGTTCTGAGCTGATCGGAAAGTTGGTGAGGGAACAACCGCAGCAGCTTTAACAGTTCTGACCAACGATGAAGCTGATCCAAGTGTTGTTCATGACCATAATAGGTGCCCACACAGGCAAGGTCATGCTCTTCGACCAACAATCGCTTGATCGCTTCCAAATCACGGTACTGAAGGGGACGAATTCTAGGTTCTATCTTTGGCGCTAGTGAAGCCATACAAGTTGCTAACCTTGCAGAAGTGAAGGTCTTGCGAGTTGATGTGGGTGGACGAATTCTGACAAGCCTACTAATTCGCTCAGCAAAGCCAAGTCAAACCAATGAGCCATAAAAAACAAACCTAAGCATGTCAAACTGACTCTATGGTATCGGATCTCTCTCTAAAAAGGGGATAGGTACAACAAGTTTTCCGAGTTTTATCAAGGAAAATTTAGGTGATAAACGATCTCATTAGGAAGCATTAGGTCGAATCAGGACAACCGGCGTTTGCTCATCTGCATTTCCAGCAGGATTACTTCTCAGGGCTTCTTCTATCAGGGGCAATAGTGCATCCTTGGTGGCAGAGAGGATTTTTACTCTTTTCAGATCGTTCACATCAACGATGGCTGCGGCTAATCCTGTTTCTGCTTGAATTTGATTGACGACTTTTTGGGGGTCATCCGGGCCCAGGACAATAAACTGATCAAAGGGGGGAAGCGTTCCGGTGACATCATCAATCAGGCGGGCCTGTTCTCCCGCTAAACGGTAAAACATACCTGCCTGGCCAAATACTTTTGCGATCGCACCCACCACAAAAGCTAAAAACACCCGCACTGGCCCCTCAATATCCACCAGCGTTTGCATTCCACAAGCAGTCGCCAAACTAGACGTGGGTAAAAAGAAATAGACCAGCCGTTTAGCCACCCATCCAGGCTGAATCGTACTGGGATGAATCGTTCGTCCCTGCATAATGGCAACAGGTGTTTCCCCAATCGTGACAATATCACCAGACTGAGCGTGGGGGCTCACATAACGGCGCACAATATCTGGACAGGTGTCTAATTGCGTCAGTAAATGAGTGGGGATGGGTAAAACTTGTCCCCCCTGGACGGGCCGCCATTTTAGAGTTTGTGTGGGGTCAGGGAACCGTAACGGAATAACTTCGTGGTGAGTATTCGAGAGGCGACCTTTAGGCCCATAGGAAATATAGTTGACTTGCACCCAAGCCGCCTTCAGTGCCCTCAAATCAGGTCCAGTAATATCAAGAATGATTTCCGCAGCGGTTTGATAGCGAGATTTGACAATATATGCAAACCAATACCCATCTTCACGGGGTTCAACATCGGGATGCTTGGGAATAACTTTTACTTTATGGTGAATTTCATCTAGGCTGCCTTTAGATAAAAGGGTGACATCTACCGATAGCTCTGGAATCATCACCTCTAGCTTGCGAGTAGGGTTGAAAAAAGTTTGCTCTCCCACGAGTCGATAATGTTGAGGTTCACGGCTCTCAAACTGCCAATTTCCAGGCAGGGCCTCTAACGCATTTCCCTGACGGCGACGATGCGTCCATTCTAAAAGCCCCCAAGCCAAGAGAAGGACGACAACCATTCCAATTCCAATACTTTCTATGATCATTCCGCGTTTTGGATCCTTACTTTGAGACGCCTGAAAGACTTGGCAATTGTATGATGACTTTTACTTCACAGAAGAAAAAGTATCAGACCGAGATGATCATGCCATACGACAGACGCTTCTCCCAGTTATTCGCAAGTCTTCCTGATCATTCTTAATTCTCAGGACTTGTGGATTTGGAACCTGCAGCCAATGAGGGGAAATCACGGTGTTGATTGATGCCTGAGAGGAAAAGAGCATCCTGTTGTGAATACAGAACCAAAAGGTGTGATCTTCAATACAAATGTGCTAGGGAATAGGATAAGTTTTTCATTTTTTCCAGAATCACCATCCATGAAATTTATCCATCCGCTTGCTCCGATTATGGTTACTGCAATAGTTGCCGCGCCATTTCAGGGTGCCCAGGCCTTGAGTTCAGCCGAAGTGAGTGCGATCGCAGAAGCTATCACCGTCAGGATTGAGGGTCAGAACGCTGGGTCTGGGGTGATTATCAAGCAGCAAGCTGATGTTTATACCGTGCTGACTGCGGCTCATGTCGTTGCCACGCCCGATGAATATGATGTGGTCACAGTGGATGGTCAGCGATATCCCTTAACTTACAGCCAGGTTAAAAAATTCCCAAATATCGATTTAGCACTGGTTGAATTTACCAGCTCAAAAACCTACTCAGTGGCAAATTTAGGCGATTCAGCTCAGATTCGAGCAGGGGATTCAATCTATGTCTCGGGATTTCCGATGCCCACAACGGCGATTACAGAGTCTATCTGGACGTTTTCGGAAGGGAAAGTAACTGCGAATGCCAAACGACCGCTCGCCGATGGCTATGGACTGGTGTATAGCAACAATACCTTGCCCGGGATGAGTGGTGGGTCCGTCTTAGATAGCCAAGGCCAGCTGATAGGGATTCATGGGCGTGCGGATGGGGAGCGACAAGTCAAACGAACCGAGACGGTATATGTTAAGACCGGGTTTAATTTAGGTATTCCGATTAACACCTTTATGGCTTCGGTGACCAAGGTCAGCCCTTCGTTAGGATTTTCAGGACCAGTAGCCATTGGCGGAGCTGAATTAACCCCGGATGATCTATATGTGCAGGGGACTGATAAATTTCAGCGGGGGAACTACCAGGGTGCGATTGCAGATCTCAACCAATCCATCGACCTCAATCCCCAAAACGCCGTTGCCTACAACAGTCGGGGCAATGCTTATTTCGAGTTGCGGCAATACCAAGCTGCGATCGCTGAGTACGACCAAGCCATTGCCCTTAACCCAAACTATGCCGAAGCCTATTTCAATCGAGGGCTCGCTCACAAGCTCATCGGAAATAACGATCAAGCCAACCAGGATCAGCTGAAATCAAAACAGCTCCTAGGGGGGGAAGTCGAATCTTTGGAAAATAAAGCAGATCGCATTCAACAACTGTTGGATCAGAAACTCAAACCCTTTGAGCGGCTTGAGTAATTGGCTACAGATTCCCCCATGCCATACTGGTAGCAAGGTGCTTGAGGCAGGCGCGTATGATTGCAACCTACAAATGGACCGTAGAACGCTATCACCAGGCAATTGAAGCAGGGATTTTAGGCGATCAACCAGTGGAGTCAGACACCACATGCAAAGCAGGTGGCTTGATGAGTGGGGCCACCCCAAAGGCGGTCGTTCTACATCTAACTTATCTGTCTAGAACCGACCACTTGCATCGCTACCTTCCTGCTCTCGAATATAGCGACGAACAACTGACTCCTCAAATCCTACCGTTGATACCGCATAACCCCTAGCCCAAAAGTTCTCTCCATTAAAGTTGCGATGCTTACCATTAAACTGGCGGGCTATCGCTGAGGCACTCTTGCCCTTCAGAAAACCGATCACTGACGAGACCGAGTGCTTGGGAGGAATCTCTATCCCTCTTTTATCACTTTGATAGGAGAGTATCTGTAAGCTTGAAATTACGTTAGTGCATGGCCTAATGATTGGGTTCACTCCAAAAGCAATTACGTCGTTTCAAATTTCATCTATCTGAAGTGACAAAAGAGGG
>NZ_JANQOP010000026.1 GCF_028285745.1 Acaryochloris sp. IP29b_bin.137
ACCGTCTGGGCTGTACCTCAATGATATGAGTGATGTTGAATGCTTAGTCGGCCAGCGAGCAGAAGAGAATATTCTTCATCCTATTAATGGTCACATCCTGATTGAAGCGGGAAAATTAATTACACGTTCTATGATCCGACAATTGGAAGAAACACGGACTGATGCCTTATCCTACCTGACCAATAGTTCCGGTGAATAACTGGACTAATTTCAACTGTAGGATAGGTCAACAATGCCATCTTGGGTTTGCATTGATGACTAAATAGACTATTCAGAGTATCTATCAATAGGGGGACATTTATCACGATGGCTATATTGGAAAAAAAAGCATCCGCAACCTTATCGCTCACAGAGAATGAGTATTACTTATCACTTCTGAACCAAAGCTTCCTTTTTTCACACCAGGGTACAGCAGAGGATTATACTCATCAATTATTAGAACTGAACGGTCTAGCCTGCCAATTGAATAATCTGCTACAGCATTCTAGCAATGATCTGTGTGCCCAAAGTAGCCTAGGAATATTGATCCCCCAAGACTTAACTGCTGTAGAAGCCTATCTGTTAGGGAAGAAAATTGGTCAACAAGAATATCAACAATATACAGAGTTAACTGGTTCTCCGAGAGGAGAATCTCTCCCTGATCAATTGTGTAGGTTAGTGGATTGGTGGTCACAGTCTTATCTGGCCTATTATGGTCAGTTGCTGATTGATTTCAACTCTTTCTTCGATTCATATATCAGCCTGGAAGTGGTTGGTATGCCCAACATTAAGCTTAAAAAGCAAGGTAATCATCCAAATTGTGCCTTTTATGCTGGCATCATTTCAAGTTTTTTAAGTGGGCTAGTGGGTAGCGATTTTGACGCTATAGAACCTGATTGTAGAAACAAAGAAGCCCATACTTGTACGTTCTTATTAGGACAGCAAACCGATCTCAATGCTCTGTATTTTTGGCAGACGGTTGATGCTTAGAGCTAGTTTACTCTTTGAGTATTGAGTTATCCCTAGAGAACTTATAAGAGAACAATATGATTTCGACCGATACAACTTCACCTTCGACCAATGTCATTGGCAACGATGTGACCGTGGCCACTTGCTATTACATTCGGAAGCTCCTGGCAAAACATGCAGATGAACTGCAGTCTTGTGTCGTGGCAGGCGCTGGAATGATTGCTGATTCAACATCTGATCTCAACCATGTTTTAGAAAGCCTATATCTAGAAGAACCTGACATCAGCCTTGCAGCTAGAGAGTTGGAGGTATTAGCTCAACTTCATCAAAATTTTAGTAATCAAAACACCTCTAATCGAAGCGTTATTAGACAACTCGCAGAAGTGGAAAGACGGATTTTTTGGATTCTCGGCCTTAGCTCGACTTTATCTCCTCGATTCCAGAATCAGTAGGTATCAGAATTAGAGCAATCTTTTCCTTTAACTTATTTCGGATAAACCAAATTAAAACCCAACATGCTGTGAATTCTGAATCCTGATAAACCGTGGGTCGGACGACCATATCCTAATGATTGTTTCCTCGACCCTAATAACGACTGTATAAGTCTTCTTGTGTACACCATCTCAATGGAGACGACTTTCTCCGCATGGGATATTACGGAATTCTTTCTCAGCATAAATATAAACTCTTGCAACTCATTTCGAGTTTTATTCCCTGGTTAGATTTACCTGAAATCTTCTCTCTGCATAGCATTCCACCGACAGACATCAACTAAATTGCCTGGAGTCATTTAGTTTACTGTCCGTTTGGAGTGCAGATGCCCCAAACTCAATCCTATAAATGGGTTCCAACATACCTTACTCTTGAGCAGTTTGGTACATTCGTCTTACCCCACCTGCAATTCGGCACCAGAGGGCCTCAGCAAAAGCTCACTTTGCTCAAGATATTCAACTACATTTTGAAATCCGCTTTTTAACTGTTCTAGTATTGTCCTAAGATTGAGACAGTTTAGCTCAATAGGTTCCATCACAAATAATCTCCACAACATGCAACCCATCCCAAGACCACCAAAAATGATGAGGGACCAATGGAAATTAGCTGGGTTACTATTTTTTAATCTGAGTTGGGCTCTAGGATTGTTTGGGTATGGCCTGCTATCCACTTACCGATCCCCTGATAAATTACTAACCTCAGTACAGCCTTCATTCTTAAGGATGCCTATACCTCTGACTACGTTTGATCAAGCAGATCAAGTACCTTCAGGGCAGTACTATTACAGTGGAAGTGCCGTTTGGTCTCCCATCCGTTTGGTAGTTGATTCCGCGATAAAAAGTGACTTCAGAGAATTTCAACTCACCTATCGCCAGCCGTTAGCAACCATCAATTCTGCAACCGCAATTCAAATGTTGATATCAGGGGAGGTGGCTTTTGCCCAATCTATCCGTTCTCTAAATGAAGTTGAAATTCAAAATTCACAACAACGAGGAAGTGAACTTCAACAAATTCCCATTGCCTATGATGGGATTGCAGTTTCCGTTCACCCTAGTCTGTCGATATCGGGCTTAACCTTTACACAATTAGCCCAGATTTATTGCGGACGGGTAACAAATTGGAAGGATTTTGGAGGGCCAGATCTAGAGATACAACCGATTTCGATTGAGAGAGATTCAGGCGAAATGGTTGATCGCTTTGCAAGTCAAATCCTGAAGTTCCGGCCCTTTGGTCAAAACTTAGCCTTTTTCTCAAATGCGACAGATGCCATAGGCTATCTAGCTGAGACACCAGGAGGAATTCTCTTTGGCTCAGCAGCTACGATGGTCCCTCAATGTTCGATCAAGCCGATCTCGATTGGGCGAGAATCAGAAAAACTCATCCCACCTTACCAAGAACCTCTCATTGAACCCAGCCGTTGCCCAGAACAACGGAACCAAATTAATGCTCAAGCATTTCAATCACAGCAATATCCTCTTACCCAACAACTCTACGTTTTGTTCAAAAGCTACCCTCACAATGAGTATCAAGCAGGCCAGACTTATACAAAATTATTACTCAGTGATCAGGGTCAGAAACTCGTCACTAGAGCTGGCTTTGCGCCAATAAAACACACGCATTTTCGGTAAATTTCTGACTAATGCAATAATGTGCTACCTCGACTTGAGATAATTCTTGCTCTTATAGCAATGGAAGCGTGAATAATCTGTAGCTATTTCTGAAGCCTATGAACTGTCTAGATAAGGCTACATCACTACGCTCTTTTGCAAGAGCGGTTTCAAATTCCTGGGAAAAATCTGGAACTACCATTTCTTGCATACATCAGTCCAAAATAATAAGCGGCTAACACGGGTTTAGAGCGTTTGAATTAACTACGGCCAACATAAAATAACCCAGGCAGTTTTGTCGTTCATTTGGTAAGATTCCATATCTGAAATTTATAATTTTGAAGTGATATTGCGCTCTATTACCTAGTATTAAGATCGTTAAGCATTCCGATAAATGATTAAATTTTTTGTTTTCAGAGTCTAAATATTTCCGTATGTTTACGGAGGCGATTAAAAGAATCAAGTCGGTATAAGAAAAGTACGGTATTTGTAGCTAACTTTTGCTTTTTCTTGAGACCATTGCTTAGCAATGCTTACGGAAGATAAAGTCTGCAATGCCTCTTAAATAGGGAATATTAGATACTCAATCTATAGATTCAGTGTTTAAGTTATCCGTCAACATCTTCAGAGAAGATCTGAAGGCGATTTTGGACGTCTAATCGTGTTTTTAGGGTGAATAAATGACTATTTAAACCATTTATGGATATTAGCCAATTAAGCATTAGATATATTGGCGAGTCGGGAGTCGAAGATTCCCGAGAGGTGTGAGATGTATGGGGGATTTATAAGGGTATGCAGCTATTAGACACATCAATAATTCCAGCACACACAACAGAGATCTTGATTATCAAGGATGACTTGCAGGAGGTTGAGATTGTCAGGAAATGTTTGGGACAGGAACAACAACACACCATTCTCCTCAATCACTGCCCGATCTTGACTGCAGGTTTAGATAGCTTCAGAGAGGAAACCACGATTGATCTGATTTTGCTAGATTTATCGTTATCCAAACCTCAGGGACTTGAAACCGTCCATGCCGTTCATGAAGCGTTTCCCAACAT
>NZ_JANQOP010000049.1 GCF_028285745.1 Acaryochloris sp. IP29b_bin.137
AACTCACATCTAGGATGGAGACATTTTGCTGTCCACTGGTGAGGAAATTGCTCAAGCATCCTGACTTTCTCTCTGTCTAAAGTGATAAAAGAGGGATAGTTCCGATACAGCGTCTTGCCATTCCGGTTTGGCAGTGGTGGTGGCCATTAACCCATCAATGGGGTGGAAGGTTTTGCAAACGGCACAGCGCACTTTAGGCATGCCCTGATTCTTGAACTCTAGGATTTCCTCCCGCTCTAGCAATCCTTTACAGGTTTGGGTAGGGCAGGGAATATAGAGGCGAGGGTCAATGCCTTTCCAGAAAGATTTAACGAGCCATATAATTTCGGCACAGAGATGCCCGAGAAAGCCAGTGGGGTAAGCGGCACGGACGGTGACATAGAGATCGCCACCAATTTCTTCAATAAAGGCACGACCGTTAAATTCGTCGTCCAGAATCAGGCCATTTTTCCAGTGGCGACTATTGTAGTAGTTCTTATGTAGTAGTTCTTACGGCCCAAGGAATAGCGATGGAGGCGGACAATAAGGCGATACATCAAGCCTTCGGCTTCTACGGTGCGTCCGGTTTCTTTGTCGATCAGACGACAGACTTGGGTTCGCTCTGTATCACCGGGTTGCAATACCCAGTCTTGCTCCCAGTTTGCCGGTCGTTTGCTAGGGACCAGTTGGGCAATTAGGCTGGTGGTTTGGGCTTCCGCATCGGGCAGTTCGACCTGATAGGACAGATCGAAGCGTTCCATCAACTTGCAAAAGACGGGATGCAATTCGAGGGGATAGCGATCATCGCCTCGGGCTGAGTCATTCCACAATTGGCTGAGACGACTATGGCGAACAAGGCCATTCTGGGCTTTGACCTGTGGGTCTTCTAGAACAAAACTGATGGCTTTACTCAACCACTCGGGCTTCAGAATAACGGTATCTTTGAGGGTCGGATCGGTACTGTAGTGAATCAGGTGGCCTAACTCGTTGAGGATGGCTACGTAGGTTTTGGCTAAGTCTAAATCTACCTGCTGTTCGGTGCAGAGAGTTTGAAACTGTTCGTATTTAATCCAGGGTTCGGTTTGGCTGCGTTCACGAACTGCTTCTATCACTCGTTGCCAACTCGCAGCCACAGCACGCCCGACTTGGGGGATTTTTGCTGCAGTCTGGGCAATACACTGTTTAAGATCATCGAGCTGAAACTCAGTTTTGCTATCGATATGGTGGAATCCGACAATTAAGTCCCCAAATTCGTCGCGGAGGGCTTGCTCATCTATATGATCGAGCCGTTCGTTGGGGCCACCGTGGGTTGCTACGACAAAAATATAGGGTTTGGCTTCGGGCTGGGCATCGTCATAGGCGCGATGTTTGACCATTTTGATCCACTCATCCACCCGACATTGCTCTGGGCCACGGCGAGGATTCCAGACGGCAAGATAGATTGCGGGGGCAGTGAAAAAAAGCTGATGGGTATGGCGATAGATACTTTGGCCCCCAAAGTCCCAGCCATTAAAGGTAATATCTGTGCCGCTGTGGGTATCTTGAACGACGAGGGACTTGATATCGACTTCAACGCCATGAGTTGTTGCTCGATTTTCGACCCACGGATCACCCCGAAGTGATGCCAATAAGCTGGTCTTACCGACTTCGCCTTCGCCAATCAAAATAAGCTTGGCTTCATTTAATATAATTTGGCGCTCTGCTTGGGCCTGTAAATAGGTAAGGATGCTCTTCAGTCCTTGTTTTTGTGCTGCTGCTCAGGATTGAGCGGGTTATTTTCAAGGCGTAGCGTCGCCAGCTTGGCGAGTTGTCCGAATTCTTTAGGGACCTGCGTCAGTTGATTTTGGTAGAGGTAAAGCTCCGTCAGATTGGCGAGTTGTCCGAGTTCTTTGGGGACCTGCGTCAGTTGATTGTGGGAGAGGTCAAGCCGAGTCAGATTGGCGAGTTGTCCGAGTTCTTTGGGGACCTGCGTCAGCTTTAAATTACTCAGGTCCAGAGCAGATGCCGCTGTCCTTTTGGCTTCTGCAATCCGTTGCTGAGCTTTTTGATATCCTTCGTTAGAAGTCATCGTCAATTTTTATCGTTACCCACCTATTTATAGGTGCATTAACAGAAAATAGATGATAATTCCCAGAAAGTCTTTGGATAGTGGACAGCACTTTAAATCATTCCGTCTACTGAAGATAACGCTCGATCACTTCAATTGCCATAACCACTCCATCTTCACTTTGAATTTGTCGACTGAGTTCTCGGGCTTTGTGCTGCATGGATGGAGTGTCAGTAATGGCCTGAATCCTGGTAGCTAAAGTTTCAGCTGTTAACTCAGCAAAAGAAAGTGGTGCAGTTCCAACCCCTAACTGTTCTAGCCGTTTTCCCCAAGCAGGCTGATCGGCAAAAAACGGCACAACAATAGAAGGCGTTCCAGCCCTGAGTGTGGCGGCAGTTGTACCCGATCCACCATGGTGGATGGCAGCAGTTACCTGGGGTAGAAGCCAATCATGAGGTACTTCCTGAGTCACATAGAGAAAATCAGGCACTTCTGTGGTTGTAAATCCTCCCCAACCCGTACAGAGAATAGCGCGCTGTCCAGTCTTACGGAGGGCTGTGATAATAGCGTCAACCATCATTTCAGGATTGCAAGCCATCATGCTACCAAAGCCAATATAAAAGGGTTTTGGCTCAGCTTGGAGAAATGATTGCAACTCAGGAGAGGGCGTGTAATGCGTTGAATTATCCAGAAATAAATAACTGCCCTGATGCACATGAGATGGCCAATCCGAGGGTGGTGGCAAGACTGCCTCGCTGTAACAGTTGAGAACAGGGAGTGGTGATAGGTGGGGTGGGTGGGAGCGACGATAGCGTTTTCCCATTCGTGAGAGAGGAGGCAACTGCAGTACCTCTTGCCTAAACTGATTCATCAGTAGTCGGCTTTTTTGCCAAGAGAGAAACTCTACCAATCGAAATGTAAAGACGTTGAAATAACTGGCTAATGTCCCTTGGGAAGCATCGGCAAATTTGAGAAACGGATAAGAACGGGTGGCGGTAACGGGGATTGGCGTAACCAAAATAGCTGGAATATTGAGTGCTTCAGCCAAGTGATATCCCCAAGCCGCTAAGGGGGCAAAAATTAGTAAGTCACTCCCCTGACAAGCATTCCAGGCATCGTAATATTGCTGCCACCGCAATTGATCATCGACTAAAGTGACATTTGTATTGCCCTGGAGCAAGGCCAGCCCATCTGGTGTGGATAGAAGCTGTCGAAAGTCACCTGCAATGGGGGCAAAGGGGATACCCAGCTCTTGAACAAAATCTGCAAAGTTAAAGCTAGCCGCTAACGTTACCAAATAACCTTTGGCTATCAGACCCAGGGCTAAGGCACAAAAAGGCTGAATATCTCCTCGGGAGCCGATCGTCAGGATAGTGATTTTTGTCATGAGAGCAGGGTCTCTTGCAAAACCTGTTGGTGGCTCAGGGCGTGCTGAGTGCGATTGGCAATCTCATCCCTCGACAAGGCTGTCCCCTTATGAAAATGCTCCAGCCAGCTTTGGCAAATCACCTCTGGGTCGTCAGGGATTTGATCTAAATCCCAGCCGGGACACTGTTGGGCTTGCATAAACTGGCGAACTTTTGGGTCATAGCTGAGGGCAAAACAGCGGTTACCCTCGGCAGCAGCCATAATTAACCCATGAAGGCGCATAGCAATGGTCATATCGACGGTTTGGAACACCCCCTTCAAGTCACTGGGATTGGTCAAACGAATCAGTGAACTATAGTCAGGAATTTGGTCGTGGATAGATTGGGCAATCTCCAAATCCTGGGTGGCTTGAAACGGGACAATCAGGATTTGGGCTTGGGTTTGAGCTTGGAACTTGAGCAGAGCTGTGGTCAGGTTTTGCAAACGAGGGGGAGTGAGTTGGGGATGCGACCTTAACACCAATGCCACCTTAGGTGATGGCAGCCTATCCACCCATCCCACCGGTTTAGCGGCTAAATTCCAGACTGGATCAGGGGCAACTTGGTAAGGAATTCCCCAATCTTCGATATATTTAGCCGAGGCTGGGTCGCGCACGCTTACCGCAGAGCAGTTGCGAAATGCTCGTCGAGCCAGAACTTGAATGCTTTTGCGCTTGAGGGGGCCAATGCCTTGAGCCCAGGCAATGGTTTTTAAGCCTAATCCTTGGGCCAATCCCATCAGGCCAATATAGTAGACCGGACTGAGGGCACTGGTGGCATCTTGAATTAGGCTGCCGCCGCCCCAAATAAAGGCTTGAGACTGTTGGATGGCCTGAAACACACGGATCGAATTATTGCGATCGCACGTCTCCACCTGATACTGTCGTGCCGTTTGCTTGGGATTAGCAGACAACACCAAGGGCGACACCTCCTTCGGCAGCATTTGCAGTAGGGTCGCGAGCAAAGCTTCATCGCCGCCATTGCCGAAACCATAGTAGCCACTTAAAATTGCCCGCATCGGTTTCAGACCTCTCCCAATCCAATCTTCTGTAAGATTATCCTAGACAGCCCCTTATTCATGTATCGGTTATGCACGCCCTCTCAATTCCCACCTGGATTATTCACGTCTCCAGCGTCATCGAGTGGATTATGGCTATTTGGCTGATTTGGACTTATAGCGAAGTCAGCCAAAACCCTACATGGCGGTGGTTTTCTCTAGCAATGTTGCCTGCGTTAGTAGGGGCAATGTGTGCCTGTACCTGGCATTTCTTTGACAACCCTGCCGAGCTGGAATGGCTTGTTACCCTGCAAGCATCCATGACCGTTCTCGGCAATATCACCCTCTGTGGTGCGGCTGCCCTGCTCTGGTCCCAACGCCAGCCCAACCCCGATGCTTAATCTGTTTATCCATGGCTACTAAAGACGCACTCTTTGCTATTTCCCTGATTCCCTACCTAGGGTTTCTGTGGTTTTTAACCCGCTCGGGTCAAGCCCCTCGATTGGCGTTGATTGGGTTTTACCTAACTCTGCTATTTATTGCCGTTACCGTCCCAGCAGGCATTTATGCCCTCAAGACCTATGGGGTTTCCTTAGCCAATGTCGATTGGCTCCACGGTTCGGCAGAAGTCTTTTTGACCCTATCTAATATTGTGATTGTGTTGGGGTTCCGTCAGGCCATTCTGCAAACCCAACAGGAATCAGATTAAAGGGTTTTCAAATATTCCAGTAAATCAGCCATCTCTTGGGGATTGGCTTGAAACTTGGGCATCGGTGGTGTTTTGCCACTCGTAATTTGATAAATCAAACCCACTTGTGATCGATGCGCAGCAACTCGATGCAGGCTGGGACCGACTTTGCCAGCCCCTGAAGTGCCGTGACAACCCGAACAGTTGAGCTGAAAAATAGCATTCCCTTGAGCAACGGTGCCTTCATGATGCAACACATCGCGCACATAGGGATCTGACAGACGGAGCTGGTACACAGCACCAATGATCACCGCGATCACAAGGAACCAGCTGAGAGCGACCAATAATGCTTTTTGAACATTGAGGTCAGGATTCAGGGTTTGCTCTGATTTGATTGCAGGATCTTCCAAAAGCGTTTCAAGGACTATTACGGCTTAATCTTAAGATTTTTTGTAAGAATGGATAACATATCTTAATATAACCTTCAGCTTTACCTCCCGTCATTGATTGATGATTTGCCGCATATAGTCGCCCCACACAGCCGCCGCCTGGGCACTACTACCTGATGTAGGGCTATTGTCATCGTTGCCGAGCCAAATTCCTGTCAACAGGTTACGGCGAGGCACGTAACCCACAAACCATAAATCTCGGCCCAAATTAGTGGTGCCCGTTTTCCCAGCAGCCCCTTGAGCAACCGCAGCACCTCGCCCCGTCCCAGATTGGACCACTTGGCGCATCATATCTTGCATCACCACAGCAACCCCAGGATCGAGCACTTGAGTGCTGGCAGTTTGGGTGCCATCATAGATGACCCGGCAGGTCGAAATAGAACGGGAATCTTTACAATCCCCTGCATCAAGCACCTGGCGAATCGCTCGGGGGGTATGACGACGACCACGATTGGCCACTATAGCGAACGCCCGTGTCAGTTCCAGAGGCGTTACTTCACTTTGCCCTAATACCAGGGCGGGAACCGCCTGCAAGGGAGAGGTGATTCCCAGTTGGCGCGCCGTTTGAATCACTCTGGCAATGGTCACATCTTGGGCCACGCGCAAAGCCACCACATTCTCGGACAGGGCAAACCCTCGAAACATATCAATATTGCCGCTGCCGCCATTCTGGCAGCCCGTAAAGGTCTGCCCCTGCCACGTCAACGGAGAGCAGGAATAGGTTTTATTCGGGGAGATATTGGCATCCACGGCTGCCGTATAGCCAAATAGCTTAAAGGTTGACCCTGGCTGCCGCTGGGCTTGGGTAACGCGGTTAAACTGACTTTTACTAAAGTCGGTGCCGCCCACCAACGCAATAATTTCCCCCGCTTCGTAATCCACGGTGAGTAACGCCCCTTGGGAATAGCCAAAGGTTGATCCAGAGGTAGCGACGGCATTGGCCAGGGTTTGTTCAGCCGTATTTTGAACCGCCAGATCTAAATTAGTAGTGACAATAAAATTGCCTTCTTGGGCCAGACTAGCCCCTAATAATTCCTCTAGCTCGTCAAAGACATAGCTGTAGTAGTAGGGAGCCTTTACACTTTGCAGCTCTTCGCGGGCTTTGGGGCTAATTTCGATGCGGGAACGACGGGCACGGTTGGCGTCTTCTTGGCTAATTCGCCCTTGCTGAGCCATGCGAGTAATAACTCGATTACGGAATTCTAGAGCCGCATTGTAATCCTGGACAGGGTTAAAGGCATTGGGAGCAGGCAAAATGCCTACGAGGGTAGCAGATTCGGCAATGCTTAAGTCTTTGGCTGACTTATCAAAGTAAAAGCGAGCCGCATCTTCAAACCCATTAGCATAGATTCCTAAATAGACCTTGTTTAGATACGTCAATAACAAAAAGTCTTTGCTGTAGTAAGTCTCTAACTTAAGAGCAACGACGGCTTCTCGGAATTTTCGGTCTAGGGTGTCTTCACTACCGACATAGCTACGAAAGACGCTGCGGGCCAACTGTTGGGTAATGGTACTGGCACCTTCCCGAACGCTGCCCCCAGCCACATTTGTAATCACCGCCCGGACAATGCCAATCGGGTCGACTCCCATATGCCAGTAGAATCGGCTATCTTCCGAAGCCAGTAGAGCATTCACAATATGGGGGGAAAAATCATCCAGACTTTTTAACTCCCCATGGACCGTATCCCGACGGCGTGCCAAAGGCGTTTGGTCTCGGGACAGAACGACGATGGGCCCTTGGTTGGTGGTGGGTAAAGGGCGAACGTTGAATTTCTGCCATTCAGCAGCCACCAAGATTAGGGTTAAACCCACGACACCTGCAGTGCCATAGAGAAGATAGCGCATGCCCCGCACATACCAGGGTGGTGGATCAATATATTCCACACTGACTGCGGCTTCTAAGGCAGCAGGGCCTAAGGTCAGGACATCCTTGTGGCGCAAGGCATGGGAGTCCACCCGACGCTTGCGGCGGAAAATACCGTTGGTGGATTGCTCATCCCGGATCAAAAAGGTGCGGCGTTTGCCATCCCGCTGAATTGAGGCATGCACCTGGCTGACAATGGGGTTACGAATCACAATGTCGCAGGTGCGGGCACTGCGGCCAATAATATAGCGATCGCTAATCAGAGGATAGCTTTGCGGTTCCCCTTCACCGGAATTTATTTTTAACTCTGGTACCCGAGCATTCCGCTTCAGGGTAAGCTTTGACAGATCTGCTTTGGCTTGAATGGTACGAACCACCTGCGTCACATTCCCTAGAAAGGTTTTAGACGGCGAAGGTTTTGGAGATGTCATGGGCAAATCTCAATCGTCAGTTTGATGGCTCGGAGAGTGCGTCGTACAGGGGTTCTTCAGGTTTGATCTTATAAGCTATGCATGGCACAGAGGGCTATTTCTCTATCCTACTGGGCTGATGTCGAATGCTGCTGTGATGGACTGAATTGGTATTGAACGCTCGTCTCTCCTATTTAGCACTTTTCCCCCATATCAGGGTGTATTGGCGATCATTGACCCTCGCCTTAGCCTGCACGGTGGTCTATGTGCTGTCCATGCCCATGATTGCCTTTCTGATCGGTCAAGCGGCCCAGTATGTGGGCGATCAAAACCTACAGGCCCTCCTTTATTTACCTGCCGTTGTCGGCCTGTTTTTTGTGATTCGAGGTGGGTTTGAATATGGTCAAGATGTCTTGATGGCCCAAGTGGCTTTTGATATTACGCTGAACCTGCGTCGTCGCGTTTATGCCCAACTGCAACAGCAAGAACTGCCCTATTTTCAGCAGGCCGCCACTGGAGATTTGGTCTATCGGTTAACAGAAGATATTGATCGAATTGGCGAAATTCTCAATCAACTCTTTCATCAATCCCTACCTTGTGCCCTCCAGCTTGTAGCGGTTCTGGCCTATATGGTCTATCTCAATTGGCCCTTGACGGTCGCTGCTTTGGTGCTGGCCCCGTTGGTGGGCTGGGTGATCGGTTGGTTTGGCGAGCGCTTATTAGCCTTTGCCCGTCGCAGCCAAACCCAAATGGCCCACTTGGCTAGCCTCCTGACAGAGACCCTCAGCGGTATAGCAGTGGTGAAAGCCTATGGAGCCGAAGATTATGAAATGGAGCGCTTTATGCAGGTGGCTCGACAAAGCCGTCAGGCCACGTTTGCAGTTGAACGGATTAAAGCGATTCAATATCCGATTGTTGGCATTATTGAAGCGATCGCAGTCTCGCTACTCTTTCTCTTGGGGGGATGGCAGATCAGTTTGGGGCAGCTGACGCCCAGCCAATTTATTAGCTTTGTGGCGGCGGCAGTCTTACTGATTGATCCAATCAACCTAATCACTGAAAACTACAACAAGTTCAAACAGGGACAAGCTTCTATCGACCGCGTCCAGGCCCTCCTTGACCTGCCTCCTTACCCTGAACCCCAGAATGCAAAGCCATTGCCCCAGATTAAAGGTGCGGTGGAATTTAGCCATGTGTCCTTTGCCTATCATCCTCAGCAGCCTGTTTTCGAGAATCTGAGTTTTCAGGCGCAACCCGGAGAGACCGTAGCCCTGATCGGTCCATCCGGTGCAGGAAAATCAACATTGGCTCATCTGTTACTGCGCCTGTATCAGCCTTTGGCAGGCCAAATTCTGATAGATGGGATTGATCTGCAAACCATTACTCGACTGAGTTGGTATCAGCAGATTGGTATCGTCCCGCAGCACACCTATTTATTCTCAGGTACGATCGGCCAGAATATTGCCTATGGTCAGGCTGACTTTGACTTAGCCCAAGTCCAGAAAGCTGCTGAAATCGCCAATGCCAGCAAATTTATTCAGCAACTGCCCCAGGGTTTTTATACCTATTTAGGAGAACAAGGTACGACGCTTTCAGGGGGACAGCGACAGCGAATTGCGATCGCACGAGCCATCTTTCATAATCCCCGCATTTTGATTTTGGATGAGGCCACCTCTGCTTTGGATACGGAGTCAGAGGCGTTGGTTCAGACTGCCCTGGAGAACCTCATGGGCAGTCGCACAGTTATCCTGATTGCCCATCGTCTCACGACCGTTCTTAACGCAGATCGTATTGTCGTGCTTGAAGAAGGCCACATTATTGAATCAGGTACCCATCAACAGCTAATGGCTAATGTTCACTCCCGCTATGCCAGCCTGTATGCGAAGCAGTTGAGGGGATAGGGTTCAAGATATTACCTATAGTGCACCTCATAGATGGCTCTGATTGATTTTTCTCAGACCACTATATTTGACCCGTTGTCGAACTAAGACGGCGGGTCTTTTGACGCCAGCAAAGGATTTCACGAGAATACCGAGTGTGCGACCCGTTCCTACACGAAAGGCTGAAAAGCTAATAAGGTAGGGCTTCTGGGAGATAACCCCTTTGGGTTGAGTTCGCACTTTAATCTCTCTC
>NZ_JANQOP010000051.1 GCF_028285745.1 Acaryochloris sp. IP29b_bin.137
TAGCAACTCCCGAAGTTTTGGGATAGGACTATGACCGCAGGGAAGGTTAAACCTTACGAGTCCTCCGGTCAAACCGGAGGCTTAAGAAGGATAGTTACACCAAATTTATTTGCCTAACTCCCAACCCAACATTTGAGCCACCTGAGTCGTTAACATTAAGGGCTCAAAAGGCTTGCTAATTACTCCAAGTACATCCAATTCAGCATATTTCAATTGATCCGAAGGCTGTGCCCTTGCTGTTATCATCACCACTGGCATGGATTGGGTTAATGCATCCTTCCTCAACTCTCGCAGAAGCATTATCCCATCCATCCCTGGCATCATATAATCCAGCAATATTGCATCTGGATGCTCTTGCTTAGCTTTTAATAGCCCTTCTGGACCAGACTCAGCCATTGACACTTTATATCCACCATAAGTAACCAGACAAGTCTTTACTATCGTTCTGATGTAAGCTTCATCGTCAATGAGGAGTATATGTTTTTCTGACATCAGATCTGCTTGTCCTAAAGTAAGTGAGCCTTCTACTACTAACCTGACACTAGCTGCTTTCAGGGACAGGGAGCGTAAAGTAAAAAGTACTGCCTAAGCCCAGCTCACTTTTTGCCCAAATCGTGCCGCCATGCTGGTGAACAATATTTCGGCAGATAGCTAAGCCGAGACCTGTTCCTCCATATTCACGGGAATCAGAACCATTGACTTGTTGAAATCGATCAAAAATGATTTCCAATTTATCCGCTGCAATTCCTTTACCTTGATCTTTGACTTGGAATATCACCTGTGATGTAGCTGAAATACCCTTTTCAAGAGAAAGCTGGGGGATATCTTGCTGATTACCTTGTGATGGCAGGCTGCTTTCACTATTTTGAGTTAAAACACTCATCCATATCGTTGATCCAGGACTTGAGAATTTAATCGCATTGCTAACTAGATTCACTAGAACTTGTATGATGCGATCTTCATCCACCCAGACTTGATGGACAGTCGGTGTAACGAAAAGGCGGATATCTTTGTTATCAGCTTTAATACTAAGGAGTTCAACAACTCTTTGCATCAGCGATAAAGCACTGCACCACTGTTGATGCAACATGATTTTGTGGGATTCGAGACGTTCTAAATCTAAGATGTCATTCACCAGGCGAACTAACCGTTCTGACTCAGTAGCAGCAATCTCAAGCATCTGTTTACTTGTTTCAGGCTGCTCATCAAGTACTCCAGATGCCAAAAGTCCTAGAGAGCCATGAATAGAGGCAAGCGGTGTACGCAGCTCATGGCTGACACTGGAGATAAACTCATTTTTCATCTGCTCCAGAGCACGGCGTTCGGAAATATCTAGGACCTGTACTACGAAATAGAGTGGCTCTCCTTGAGTATCGTGGACGAGGGAGGCACTAGAAATGGTCCATAGGGTCTTACCCGATTTATGGCGCAACTCACTTTCAATCTGGAGAGTAGATGTCCGATCTGCGATTAAATCTTGGATGTGGTTGCGATGTCGATCGAGTTCTTGTGGCTGGATAAGATCCTGAATTTCTATCTGGAGAAGTTCAGATTTGGAATAGCCAAGGAGTTGGCAGAGGGCCGGATTGACTCGCATGAACTGTCCGCTCATGGTGAGCATGGCCATCCCATTCACCCCATTGTCGAACGCATTACGCAGATGCATTTCACTAGTTTGAAGCTGGGAGTAGAGGTCAGCTTGTGTCAGCGCAATCGCCAACTGATTGCTGATATCTTGTAGGAGTTCAGCATCACTTGGTTGCCACTGACGATAGTAATCACAGCTATGTACAATTAACAGACCCCACACCCGTGGCAAACGATTGTCACCCATTTGTACAATAGGCGCAACGATTTTCGTTTTAACCCCAACCTGTTCCATGAACTCGGCCAGACAGTCAGCCCATTCATCTTTGAATACATCTAAAACAATGCGTGGGTTCCCCTGACAATAATGCTCATAGCATTCTTCCGGAAAACATTCATCCGGGAACATCATTTCTAATGTCACCGGGTATTCTGGTACGACAGATTCTTTAATGACTATCCCAGATCCTTCTGAGGTGAGATGAAAGATAAGTGCTCGATCTGCTTGTAAAACTTGACGGACTTCGGTAACAGTTGTAGTTAAAATTTCGTCAAAGTCTAAAGACTGTCGGATATTCTGGGTAATACTGGCGAGCAGTTGCTTATGGGCGAGTTGTTCTTCTAGGTGCCTCGTTCGGGATTGCAACTCAGGTTCTATTGCCTGATTAAGTTTGGGGTCGTTTATCCGTGGGCCATAAGTCCGATTTGAGTAACCCTCTACCACTAAATAGATAACTTGTCCTATTTCTGAGTGAATGGGTTTCATCGACAGTGTGAAAGAACTGGAAATACCCGATGGACTGGCATAGGTGACGTCTTGCTGAATCCCTTGCCCCAGAGATACTTGAGCGATGGATTCTTGTATTTGCTTTTGAAGGTCTGGTGAGTGTGTCCACCAAGGAGCTTCCCAGAATAATCGACCTAGAATATTAGTTTTTTCTAGACCAATCGCATCAAGCGCTACTTGGTTTACCTCTAGAATATTGCCATGAACATTGAGTAGTCCAATCAACTCAAAGGGCTGATTTGCCATCTTAATTTGTATTTAGCCTTTGAACCTTGTGAGGAAACCTAACCTTCCAATTATTGATTCTATCTACTGGAGTAATCACGTTTTTAAGCCTGTAACTAAAAATACTATTTAGAAGACATCTCACTACGGTTCGCCAACCAAATTTTTGGGTGTTGCTCTATTCACTTTGAGATCTCATTGCTAGCTTTCGCCAATTAATAGACTATCACCTTCGTAAACTGTAAGACTAAATTCATGAGAAAGTTGTGAGAATCATGAGAATTTTAAACTGATGTAGCGAATAGTTATTTTCTTCATTCAAAATAGGATAGAAATAAAAACTAAGCTATACAATCCTTATTGGTTAAATACAATAATTCTTTAGGGATCTATGTCACCATATGCCGATGATGGAACTGTGTATAGAGTTACTAAAGTCTGAGCGATTTTTCTTCTGAACCTTTTTATCTTTTGCTCACCTGTCAACTTTGCCGGGATTTCTAACTCTACATTGGTTTCAGGGAAGCTGGCCTACTGTTATATCAATTTAGTTAAAGACTTTCAGTGAGTCTATCTTTGAATACGCAAATAGTTCTTGACGAACAATAAGTCAAACTTCGCAGTAGATTGGATCTCCTAATCAAATCCCATATAAACCCAATACCCCAATTCCAAGTTTCGGTGACAACTACAGTCTGGTCTTCAGAATATTCTCGAACAAGCAGATAAAAAATACACTAAATCGTCAAAATCTTTAGACCGTTGAGATTCGTTCAAAACAATACACGGAAAGGCTTTGATACTTGAATAGCATTTTAATTCCGATTTGTGGCCACAAATCGGAATTAAAATGCTATTCAATATAGTGATCCGCAAGTGCTGATTCAGTGGTCAAATTCATGTCGCGTTTCCCTCAAACTTCCGACATTCCGCAAGTCCGACTTATTGAGTTTGGTGCGGAAAAATCAGAGCCGAGTCCAGACCCTGTGAAGCCAGCAGTGGTGAATCTGAGATCGCAACGAATCGAACAGTTCCTCACCCTGAAGAACCTGGCGGCCAACACTCGTCGTAATTATGAACGACATTTACGACAGTTCAGTCTGTGGGTGAACAAGGACTGGCACCAGATTACCATGAATGACCTGAAACGCTACAAGACTTATCTGGAGTCGGGTCGGCAGTTGAAGCAAGGCTCTGTAGGGGCAGTGTTGACGGCACTTAAAAGCTTCTTTACCTGGCTCGAAAAAGCAGGATATATCGAGGACAATCC
>NZ_JANQOP010000054.1 GCF_028285745.1 Acaryochloris sp. IP29b_bin.137
CAACTCACATCTAGGATGGAGACATTTTGCTGTCCACTGGTGAGGAAATTGCTCAAGCATCCTGACTTTCTCTCTGTCTAAAGTGATAAAAGAGGGATAAATCAGCAGGGGTGAGGTTGAACATTTTGATGTATTCATCCCGAGATCGCCCAAAGGGAACCACAGAATTAAGCTGCATCGCCATAGATAAACTTACTTATTCGCATTGAAGGCTGCTATGAACATCATCAATGCAACATAATAAAACACCAGAATAACCACAAGTCCAAGCAAAATCGCAAACCAGAATCTCAAAGGTTCCAGATTGCAATATGTTTTGTGGCCATATTTACTGCGTATCACTCCGGCTTTAATCTGACGAATCAGCAGAATTAGGCTAACAGTAGCAACGCCAGCAATCCAAACCGCTAATAGAAGGAGTAAGAGCATCAAAACTATGTATTGCAAATACTTTGTGCATCTGAGTTCTGGTGAGAAATGATGGCAGGCCGAGACAAGTTGGAGAGGACGGCTTGAGGGAATTGGGCTTGTAAGGGTTTAAGAATAGGACAAAGGGTTTGCGTATCCAGCTTGGTTTGGCGCTGCCAGTCAAACCAGTTCCAGTTGAAGGGGGCTTGTTTGGCCGCAGACATCCACAGCAATCGCTTAGCCCGGGTCATCGCAACATAAAGCAAACGAAACTCCTCTGCACTTTTGAGGTCACTGGCCCGCTGCCAGGCCTCTTCCATATTGGGCAGTGGAAACTGGTTGTGGACGTTAGCTCGGATTTGAGCCCGAGCCACTTCTGCCAAACTGAAGGGGCCAAGGAATTGGCTAGCAGCAGGAATTCTTAATTCTCCTGGAATAATCCGAGCATGCAGGAACGGTAGAAACACAAAATCCCAATCCAGCCCTTTGGCTTTGTGCATGGTAATTATCGTAAGTTGCCGTTTACGAAGATATTGGGATTCAACATCCTCAACATCGACAGGATCAAACCGCTCAGCACTGATCAGTTCTTGCAAAATGGGCAAGGTCGTTGTCATTGAGGGTGCCCCTTGAGCTTGTTGAGACAGGCGTGCTGCTAATTTATCGGCAGTGGCTAGCTCGGCGGCATTGTACTTGAGGGACAGGGCTAAAAAGGAAATCAGTCGATAATGGGGCAATTCCCATCGCGATCGCAATAACTTACAGCAAAAAATACGGGCTTCCTGCACCTTCTCTGATTGGGGGCGATCAAGCGGGCCTGGATAGAGAAAGGTCTCCGGTTGACTGGCCAAAGGATGCACCTCTTGGGCTGGGATCAATTGTCGATCGACCAAGATTTGTAGGGCCGCTTTCAGGGCATTTGGAGAATGGGGGCGAGCCAAAAACTGCAAAAGGGTCAGCATCTCGAAGGGGACTTGGGTCTGTCGGCTCCCCCCGCCAACATCGAGAATGTCAATCCCATAAGCCGCTAGATTTACTTTTTGATCGGGGTGATTTAAACGCTCGGCAAGAAAGCTGCCTTGTTTATTTTCCCTGACTAGGATGGCTGCATTGGCGTCTGGATGATCGCTCAGAAGTTGGCAGACTCGCTGACCGATTAAATCAGCCGTTTGATAAATATCGTTAGGAGTATAAATTTCTAGCCCTCGATCTTCTGGGGCTGGATTCGCGTTGGCTTGAGGATCGTGATGGGCAACCGTTTGAATAGCCTGGGGTTGAAAGGGCTGTTCTTGTCCTGCTAGCTGAGACTGATTAATCCAGTTCAACATAAAGTTGGCAGCCTGAATGATAATGGTAGAGCTGCGTCCTGCTTGATTCATGGTTGCCAGCCGCTGTCGAGCCTGACTCTGACGGCAAAACTTGCGAAAGAAAATGGGATCGGCCGGGGTAAATGTAGAGTTGATGGCCTGGTTGGGATCACCTACACGGACTAGATTCTGAATATGAGCATTGTTAGCCTGAAGGGCCAGAATCTCAAGAAGTTTAGATTGCTGTGGAGAGGAATCCTGGGCTTCGTCTTCAAAAACGGCAAAGACTTGTTTTTGCCAGACTTGGCGAGCGCTAGGATTATCGAGCACCTGCAAAGCTGCCAGGATCATATCGTCATAGTCGATCAGTTGATGGGATTGGAGCAGCCGTTGATATCGTTCATAAAGTCCGGCTGCGATCTCAAGCACCGATACCTCGTCTTGCACCTGTTCTGCTAAAGCGTAGAGCTGCTGCGGGTTCAGCCCCGAACTCTTGGCTTCGCGAATTGCGATCGCAGCCAACTCCGGCAAGCAGTCCGATCTCAACACCGATTGTCGGCGTAACCGCTCTGTCTCCTCCCCATCAAAGGTACCTCGAACCAATAGTTCTTGGTATATTCGGGGATGGTCTGCGACCCATTGTTCAACACATTGCCTCAACAGGCGATGGTGGCGGTTGGGGGTAATCAGGGTGACCTGTTCTAAATGAATGCCCGACAGTTGGGGATGGCGTGAAGCAATATTGAGGGCTAAACCATGCAAGGTTTGCACAGTAAAGCCACTCATGGGCAGCTGTAGTTCCCGTAAATGTTGACGGACCTGTTGCTTTAAGTGCGTCGCTGCTGAGCGGGTAAAGGTGACAATCACGAGCTGCTGGGCTCGATTGAGTTTTTGACGCGCTAATGTGATAGCCGCAGCCACCGCCATGCCATAGGACTTGCCAGCTCCGGGCACTGCAGACACTGCTAGTGGACCGGCTTGCCAATCGGCTAATTCTTGCTGACCAGGCCTTAAAGAGGCCCGTAATTCAGCGATTCGTTGCTCTAGATCGGTTGCCAAGAGGTTAAGGGTTGGACAACTGAGCGTAGTATATCAATACCAAATATGAGTATCAGGGCATACCCAGTCACAACTCATTTCGGGTTTTATTCCATGGCCTAGCTTGACTGAAACCCTTTCACTGCATAGCATTCCACCGACACGAACTAAAATAACTTTAGCCTTTTAGTTTGTCGTTCTTTAGGAATGCAAATGCCTCAAACTCAGTTCCACAAATGGATTCCAACATACTTAACTCTTTAGGAATGCAAATGCCTCAAACTCAGTTCCACAAATGGATTCCAACATACTTAACTGGATAAAAAACCGAAACCAGTAGATTGGTGCGATCTGGACGTTCATCCATGAATGCAATCGTTTGATCAGGGAGCGACTCATTCAGTCTGCACATCCTGCTATTTTCTCTGTCCTTTACGAAAAGGCACTACCGGGGGTTAGTACTTCACTGGATATTGTCTAGTAGAGTACTAACCCGTAATCTTGCCTTTTGGCTACTGATAGACACTGATAAAGAGGGTGACACCAGGCTGATCATACAAAGGCACAACTTTGTCCCTTAGATCTTGGTTATGCATTCTAATGCAGCCTAGGGTGGAGAAAAGAGCTTGCTTTGGCTTCCAGGCACCTGGCCACCCGCAACCGCTGCCGCCGCCATGGATCATAATGCCTGCCCGACCCAGATTCGCTTCTTGGCTTTCTAATTCAACTAGGTCGATACTATACCAGCCGTAGGACATGCGATCGCGGGTATAGGCAGAATTTGCACCCGCTTGCTCATAGTCGCGATAAATTTGCCCACATTTGTAAAGACCGGCGGGAGTATCCCCATGACGGCCAAAGTAATTGTCCTCAAACTGACCGCGACAGAGACAGGTCAATTCCCACATTAGCGTGCCGCTATAGTCGTAACACTTGATCTTGCCAACGGCATCATTGGCCACCAGATGATAGTCTCCCGGTTTGAAACCATGGGCATCTGGATGGGACTTGGGACCTTTCATCCCTGTAATAATATTGGGTTGGCGAGGACCAGCCGATTGGGTGGGTTGCGAGACGGTTATCGTTGGTTCAAAACCTGCCACCATCGGTGGGTTCGTTTTGAGCTGCTGTTCAATGGGTTTGCAATCTTGGGCCGTTTGAATCTCCTGGGCAGCGGCGGCACAGGCGGTGGTCGGCGTTTCGCCACACCAGACTTTGGCCTCGGCATATCGACGGCGACCTAGCCCCACTTCCACATTTTCGCCGGGGTTGCGATACATCATCAGGGTGCCGGGAACCGCCTGCCAATCTTTGTCTTTTAAGTTGCGGGTGATGGTTCTATGGTTCGGTGATCCATAAAAATCAGCACCATTATTGTACGCAAAGCTGGTCAGTGCGGCTCGTTGTAGATCAGTCATGTCGTCCCAATAGGGAATGGTCGATTGCAGCTTGAGCCAAAAATCTTGGTGGCAAATATAGTCGTACAGGTCATCTGCTTCAGCTTGGGTGATGATATCTCCCATTTGGATGGCTGACCCATTTTTATAGTAAGTACTGCCCCAACCGATGGTGACGGGTAGACCACCACTGCCAGCCCTTGGATCAGGGTAAGCTTGGATTCGCCCGTCTGGTAATTTCCGTTGGCAGCCTTCGTAAAAGTGATTAAGCTGGGCGACTTCTGGCGGTAATAAGGGAGTAGATGGAGCTTCTGGTTGGGAGGGAGTAGAAGCTGGAGCCAGGGCAGAAACTGGCTGCTGTTCCCATGCATCTTCTGGAATATCCCATGAGATTGGATTGATATATCGTTTGACACCCGTTTCAATCGTTGGGTAATGGTCATGCCAGGTATAAGGCCCCGCCAAGATAATCTCCGCTAACTGCGAATTGACAGTAGACACTTTGATGACGCCTAAGATTCCTCCCTCATACACTTTTGCCAATCGATCTATTTTTTGAAGGTGGGGTTGGTGCGGCAGGGGTGCTAGGAGTGTATTCTTTTTCGCTGTGATAAATGGCATTACCAGCCCTCCTGTAAAACGGCGGTTAATTCTTTTTCAGGGGTTTG